>CAJWWL010000280.1 GCA_913048125.1 uncultured Opitutia bacterium
GAATCATAAAGATCGGAAGATATAGAATAGTGGCGTAAAAAAGACTACGAGCGTTTGCATCTCTTTGATCATTCGAAAGAAATCGTATTGCATGGTAGAGGAGATATGCAGAGAGTATGCCGTTGAGACAGATGTACCATGAACTGGTTCCGCTAGCACTAATCATTAAGGGCACGAATGTAAGGAGTACGAGAAGAACTGTGTAGATGAGAGACTTTCGAGCAACGCGACTAGCTCCATCGGTTTCGTTGGCTAACATTCGGAAACCAGCCTGATGATAGTCTTTCCTATGCATCCAAGAAATGGCCATGAAGTGAGGCATCTGCCAAGCGAAGAGTATAGCGAAGAGCAGCCATCCGAATAAACTACCAGAAAGCACTGAGCCTGAGGCTGCAACGTATCCTAAAAGGGGAGGTAGTGCCCCGGATATAGCACCCGCCTCGGTAGCAAGTGGAGTGCTTTTCTTCATGGGTGTGTACAAGGCTAGATAAAAGAAAAGCACACCCAACGTTAGAAGCATCGCAAAAATGTTAGTACCGATTGCCAGAATGGCTAGCCCCACCATCGAAGTGAGTAAACCAACAATCAAAGCTTGTATTGGCCTTAAAGCTCCAGCTGGCAACGGGCGATCAGAGGTCCTGCGCATCAGGCTATCTTCTTTTATTTCTAGCCACTGATTAAGAGCTGCCGCGCCAGCAGCAGCGAGAGCAGTGCCTGCTAAAAGACTTAGAAAGAGGGCTGTATCTCGCTCTTGAGGTGCTGCGGAGAAGTAGCCAAATATGGCAGAGGCTACCGACATCATGCTCAGTCTAGGCTTCGTCAATTGGACGAATGGACCGAGTATGCCACGCTCTCTTCTTGCCGACTCAAGAAGATCAGTTGTGGACTTTGCAGAAAGTGTCTTTGTGGATTCCATGCTAGCTAGGACTTCAAAAAGTTCACGTTTTGAATGTTTGGATAAAATTTGAATTGCTCAGGGTTGTGCAATCCAAAAACCCTTTTGTTTGGTGTGTTTATGCAATTGAAAGATGAGTCTTTGGACAACATTAGAGAGCTTAATCGATATTTCCCTGCAGAGTAGGGTCCTCTTTGCAGTTGAGCCAAAGAAAAACAATCCCGCAGATCAGCACAGCCGAGTTTGCAAGATGAAGGACTTGGCTGAGTGGTGGTAGTGAAAGGTAGGCCAATGAAATGCCGATTACAATCTGGGTAATTACAAGTGCGAAAACACAACTTGTGAGTGTCTTAGGTGCTGAGAAGCTAGGTAGGATTCTGCTTTTTCGCAACAACACGAATGCCGATATCAAAACTGCCCACGAAAAAAAACGATGTAGATGATCACGGTAGCCCGCACTTGTAAGCCACTCGTCTCTGGGGACTTCAGATGTAGTTCCTTCAAGCTTCAAGATCGGATCAATTGATTCTCGAACTTGCGTGCCCATTACTACTTGGACAATTACAAGACAGAATAACATCGCCGTGCCATTAAGTAGTTTTGAGCTCCCTTGTACTGGCTGGGTTGGATCTTTTGTTTTGTAAACAATCCAAACCAGAAGAGTAAGCAGAGTCATTGCCATCACCATGTGTAGCGTGATAATCCCAGGCTTGAGCCCAGATTTTACGACTACACCGCCCAGCCACCCTTGAAAAACCACAAGCACAAATGCCACCAAGGATGCCCAGAATAAAGGGGGTTTCGATTTTCGATATTTGAACGAGCAAACGAATGTGGCCATAATGAGCAGTCCGATGACAACTCCAACCATTCGGTTCGCATATTCGATCCACATTTTGGTTCCGTTATATTGAGAGATGTCATACTTCTCTGGGTCAATGGCTGAAATGTCAGCCGGTGGTAGCCAGCATCCCCAGCATCGCGGCCAATCGGGGCAACCCAGTCCCGCTCCTGAGACGCGTACAAGTCCACCGACGAGAATTAGCAGCAACGTTGCGATTAATGTAGAAGTTGCTAAAACCCGGAAACGGTTTGAAATCGACACTTTATTCTCTGTGCTTTCTCGAGCTTCGGTTTTTTTTAAAAATGCCACTAGTATTAGTCCGTCCTATTGTTTTATTCGTACTAAGCTTCTAACATTTAGAACCGCACCCTCATTGGTTTGCAAGAGATCATCAACAATAAATACTGCGTCTCAAATGCACAAACAGTTCACCATTCAAATACAAACATCTCTCATATCTTTGTTTCTGTTGGGATGTGGTTCGGAAATTCAGCGTGAGGGTCTTGTCGAGGGTGAAATCCTCGACCTTGAGTCAGACAGCGTAACCCTCCTTCTCGAAGATCGAGGCTGGTTTTCCAAAAGCGAAGAACTATCTATCCCACTTAGGAATGAATCTGACTCTTTGTGGCTAGCCAAAGGAATGTCAGTGCGTGCCGAACTTCGTTCAAATGATAACCGTCTTGCTCTTCAGTCTGTTTGGCCAGCAGATCCAGCTGTCGAGTCCAAACTGATTAAAACCAACCAACTGCTTCGTCGCGACACTGTCCATCGCGGTCAAGAAGCATTTCGCGAAGTCGGTGAAGCGCTTCCTGAATTCGCTCTCTACGATCAAGACGGCCACCTCGTAACTCGCGATTCCCTCAAGGGGCGATGGACAGTTATGCACTTCATCTTCACACGTTGTACTGCCCAAGAAATGTGCCCTGCTTCTTCAAGCAAAATGGCACAATTGCTTAAAGCTCTAAGAGCTAAAGGAGCCCAGAACCCCCTCCTAGTATCATTCACTCTCGATCCTCGCTTTGATACGCCTGGTGTCTTAAAATCCTACGCAATGGGTTTTGGGTTGGACGATCCTCAGTCACGCTTACTCACAGGCCCACTGCAAGCCATACAAGACCTAAAGAAGCAACTGGGTGTTTTGAGTAAGCCGCACGAAACTCTTCTGATTCAGCACACTATGCGTACTATTTTGGCTGATCCCGACCTAAATATCGTTTACCAGGTCCCTCACCGCACTTGGGGTGTTGAAGATTTTCTTGGCAAAATTTTAGAACCTACAAGCTCTGGACCCTCATGAGTAAAACCAACGAGCATCACAACCGACTACCCAAACGTAGCCTTTTGCTGCTGACGGTCTTTTTTGTCGCCGCATATTTTATAATGCGCAGTCTCCCTGTTGAGCCTTGTGACTTTCTTCATCAGCAGGATACAATTGGAGAGTCCGAGGGCCTAGAGTACTGTGGCCCCGGAGAATCAAATTTCATCAATTTAGACGACGTCCGATTTCCTTTCAGAGCAGAAGTTTTGCCGAAAGAAAAACCTGTTTCCGGCCAACTTTCTAAATTCGAACTTCGCTTATTTAACTACAAAGGCGAAGCCCTCTCAGGTGAAGACGTCGCAGTCAGTCATACTCAGAAAATTCACCTTTTGTGTGTCGACGAGTCCTTAAACGATTACCAACATGTTCATCCTGTTGAGGTCGCTCCCGGACTTTTCGAATTTTCCATCACTCCTTCATTTGGAGGAACCTACAAACTCTTTCTCGACTTTATCATGATGCGTTCCGGAGGCCGTGTGCTTCTCCACAATTCCTTCTCTGTTGAGGGGGTTCCTCGAACCCCTAGCTGGGATGGCGTATTGCAAGCACAGTCGGGAGACTTTAGCCTAGCCCTTAAGGTACCCTCTGGCGAGGAGGTCCTCGCTGGTCGAGAACAGACTATCCAACTGAATGTTCACAACACCTTATCTGGTAATCCTGCAAAATTAGAACCGGTGATGGGTGCATTTGCACACTTAGTGGCTTTCGATGAGTCTCGAACTGGATTTGCTCACTTTCATCCACTCAACCAGAGTAATCTCTCCAAGGACTCTTCTCTTTCTGGCCTTCAATTCTCCTTCAAACTCACTGATCCTGGCAACTATCGCCTCTGGGCTCAAGTTATGCTTGAAGGTCAAGAACGTTTTGTTCCTTTTGATCTCAAGGTTATCTAACTCAAACCATTTAATATTGCTATGCTCGAAAAGGTCAGTGACAGAGTTGCCGTACGTTCCATCCTCATCTTAAGCGCAGTCGTCGTAGGATTCCTCGTCTGGTTTATATACGGACGTCAGACCAGTGGGTACGCCGATCACGCCTTTGTAGAAACTCTCCCGCTAGTTAATTGCTCGCTTAATGCACTAACTACCGTGTTTGTTGTCATAGGCCTGCTTTGTATCTCCAAACGCAAGTTGCGAGCTCATTCTGCATGTATGATTCTTGCTACTGCCAGTTCAGCTCTGTTCTTGCTCTGTTATCTTCTATATCACTACTTCCATGGTGATACTAAATTTCCTGGCCAAGGTTTGATCCGCCCGGTCTATTTTTTCATCCTGATTACCCACATCATAACTAGCATCGCAGTTGTCCCGTTGATATTTACGACTCTTTTTTTTGCAGCTAGCAAACGCTTCCAGAATCATAAGGCAGTTGCACGTTGGACATATCCAGTTTGGTTATATGTTTCTGTTACTGGGATTCTCGTGTATTTAATTTTAAAGCAATACACCACAATAACAGCGTGAGGCAGGTAGCGTGTACATTTACATCTTTGCTGCTTTGCTTTTCTATAGCAGCCCAGACTCGTGTGTTGAAGCGCTTTTCTGCAATTGAAGCAATTGATCACCGAACGGATTATGATTTAGTAATCACTGACCGAGGCTTGCCGGGTACTGTCCAAATAGAAGGTCCCAAAGACGCGGTTGGTCTTATTACATCGTCTCTTCGTGACGGTGTCCTTTACATCGCAGCGGAACCCACTCGGAATTTTCTCCCAGACCTTCCGTTCTTCA
>CAJWWL010000281.1 GCA_913048125.1 uncultured Opitutia bacterium
AAACCATTGACTGTTATTTGAAGCACAGAGGCTGAAAAGATTAATTGTCCAGTAGTAGTCCCTAGACGTCTATAGCCAAAGTATGCAGAGAACGGGCGACAAGGAATAGAATAGATAATTTCCTTTGGATTGAAATCTTTGCTCAGAAAAGAATTAGTTTGGATCTATGGTCATGTGAGTGCCCTACCCCATCAAATTAACCAACAAAACTGTTCCACGTGAAACATATAGGGACTGTCCCTATATTATTTTTTTGTAACTTGAAAATTTGAGTCCCCTGCCCTCTATAGTGCATAGATGAAATCTGGTTTGAAATTTGGGCAAGAGAACCCCTACGAGGTGATAGTGTGCGGTGCTGGCCATGCAGGTTGTGAGGCAGCTTTGGCAGCAACGCGTATGGGCGCCGATACCCTAATGCTAACTGGCAACATTGACACTGTGGCACAGATGAGTTGCAACCCGGCTATTGGAGGCCAAGCCAAAGGTCAGATAGTGCGTGAAATCGATGCTCTGGGTGGAGCCATGGCAATGAATACAGACACCACAGCGATCCAGTTCCGCCTTTTGAATACTTCTAAGGGGCCAGCTGTTCAAGCTCCCCGCGCGCAATGCGACAAGAAGGCCTACCAGTTCCGGATGAAGCATCTACTTGAAGTTCAAGATGGCCTGACTCTATTTCAGGCTATGGTCGAAGGATTAATTTTCAAGAATGACAAGGTTGTCGGCGTAAAAACTTCTTTCGGTATAGAATTTTATGGGCAGACGGTTGTCGTGACTACGGGCACTTTTCTACGAGGGTTGATGCATATTGGACAAAAGAAATCCGAAGGCGGGCGCTTGGGTGACCATACAGCCAAAGGGCTATCTGCAAGCTTTCTGGAAGCTGGCATCAAACTGGAGCGCCTGAAAACCGGTACACCGCCGAGACTACTTGGTAACTCCATGGATTTTTCAAAAATGGAGGAACAGCCCGGAGATAAAAAACCCACGCTTTTCGCATTTCATGATACACATGCGCGCGAGGCAGAAGAATTGTTCCACGTGGAACACCCAGACCAAAAACTCGCTGGGTGGAAACCTGGAGAAAATCAAGTTTCCTGCTGGATGACCCATACTAGTGAAGATACTGAGGAGATCGTCAGAGATAACCTTCATCTTTCACCGATGTACAGCGGTGAAATAGAAAGCACCGGGCCACGCTATTGCCCAAGTATTGAGGACAAGTACGTACGCTTTGCTGATAAGGAACGCCACAAACTTTATCTAGAACCTGAGGGTCGCAATACTGATGAATGGTATATCAACGGATTATCAACCTGCCTACCGTTTGAAGTTCAAGACACGATGTTACGAACGATTCCGGGACTTGAAAATGTATTGATGCTCCGCCCGGCATATGCGGTCGAGTACGACTTTGCGCCACCGACCCAACTCTACCCAAACTTAGAGTCCAAGAAGATTGAGAATTTGTTCTTTGCAGGGCAGATCAACGGAACCTCTGGTTATGAAGAGGCGGGTTGTCAAGGTCTACTAGCCGGAGCAAACGCTGTACTGAAAATACGGGCACAAGAGCCGCTTGTAATCGCTCGAGACGAAGCATACATGGGTGTACTGGTCGATGATTTGGTTACCAAGGGAACGCGTGAACCATACCGTATGTTTACAAGCCGTGCTGAGCACAGATTATCCCTTAATCACGCTAGTGCAGAAACAAGGCTGTTTCCGTACGCTAAAAGACTCGGTCTTCTTCCGTCAGACCGATTGCAAAGAGTCGCTGAAAAAGTTAACGCTGTAAACACATGGACAGAGTGCCTAGAAACAAAACGAGTCAAAGGTAGCACTTATGCAGAAGTGGTCAGAAGGGGAGAAGATCCTTCTCAATGGCCAGATGGTTTTGGCCAACAGGGAGACTCCGTAAAAGAACAGGTGTTATACCAAATTCGATACCAAGGATATATTCAGCGTGAGAAAAAAACAGCCGCTAAATTCAAGGACTTGGAGAAAATCCGAATCTCAACTAATTTCGACTATGCTGGACTTCCTGGATTGCGAAAAGAATCAGCGCAAAAGTTGACTGATATTCGTCCTAGGAACCTAGCTCAAGCGAGTAGAGTAAGCGGCGTGAACCCTGCTGACATAAGTGTTCTGATGGTCGCACTAGCAGCATCAAACCAAAAATGAAGGATTTTAGCTAAACAATCATATTAGTAAAATGTTCCACGTGGAACATTGTATAGGGACTGTCCCTATTTATTATTCGTCAATTAAAATAAAGGGACATGAGAGGGAAGATGATTAGCGGGTCTTTTGGGGCATGGAGAATTATGTAATATTAAAATTTTTTTTTAAGCGAGAGTTGACTGATTTGTAACATTTTCCACTTTACCCACGTCTATTCACCACCCCAGCACAAATTATGAAGATCAACCTACCCAAGCATCTGTTATGGTGTATTGGCTATTTAGCAATAGGCAGCGTTGCAATCGCCGCAGGTGATGGTGAAAGTCATGGCTTGAGTGCAAAGGCTCAAGTTCTATTTACCCTGGGACCGCTTCCTGTCACCAACTCTATGGTAACGTGCTGGGTGGTCTGCTTGGGTATTGTAGGAATCATCCGGCTTACCGTTGGTGCACCGAGCCTAGTTCCAGACAAAGGACAGATGCTTGTTGAAAGCGTTATTGACGCGGTAAGAAATGTTTCCGGTCCAATTGTAGGTAAAAAATTAGCGGGGCCTACTTTCTGGCTCATGTCAGCCCTGTTTCTTTTCATACTCGTTCACAATTGGAGCGGTCTCTTTCCCGGCGTGGGTTCAATCGGGTGGGGTAAAGACTCTCATGGTCATGTTATCGAGCCATGGATTCGTCCAGGAAATGCTGACCTTAATATGACACTTGCGCTCGCGTTAGTCTCAATGGGGGCATGGTTATATTATATACTGAGGTACGCAGGTCCATCAGTTATCGCTAAAGATTTATTTGGTAATAAGGCAGACAAGAAGGAAACGCCCAAGCCTATCTATCTACTTTTGTTCGTTGTCTTTGGTGGGGTGGGGTTAATAGAGATTCTCTCGATTTGCTTTCGACCAATTTCATTATCTTTTCGCCTTTACGGCAATGTTTTCGGGGGAGAAAGTCTGTTACACAGTATGTATGCTCTCGGCCAGACAATTGGTGGTGCAGGTAGTGCTTTAGGAACAATATTGTCATCGATATTGCTTCTACCATTCTATGTTTTGGAGACACTTATCGGTGCAGTACAAGCTCTAGTCTTTATGCTTCTTGTGTCTGTCTATATAGGCTTGATCTGCAATCATGGAGAGGATGAGCATCACTAATCGAAATTTAAGACTTTCCCCGTCGGGACCATCCGTGTGAGTGGGCGGCGGGAACAACAGTTACAACAAATACAAATCAAGGAACTCAAATGTTACAAATCATCGCAGAAATGACAGGCAGTATTCAAGGTGCCTTTGGTTGTCTTGGAGCCGCCATAGGGGTAGGTCTCGTCGGAATGAAAGCGGCTGAAGCAGTTGGTCGCAATCCAGGAGCATCTGGCCAAATTCTTGTCCAAGGGATTATAGGCATGGCGCTGGCGGAAGCCGTTGCTTTCTACGCACTGTTCCTAGGCAATTAAAATTTGTGAAGGTACCGCGGTCCTCTGACCGCGGTACCATTTCATTTAACAAAAACCAAAAATGAGCTTGAGTAATCTCTACATCCTTGCGGTCTCCGTTTCGGAAGCAGACTCGAAATCCGAAGGGGGTCTCAAGGGAACTGTCGAAGGTATCGCTAAAACGTTTGGCCTAGATGTTCCTATGCTGACCGCGCAGATCATCTGCTTTTGTGCTCTCGCATACGTGCTTTGGAATTTTGGCTTTAAAAAAGTTCTGAGCACAATGGAGGAGCGCGAAAAGCAGATTTCAGATGGCCTTCGCTTTGCAGAGGAAGTCAAAATCAAGCTCGAAGACGCAGAGCGCAAGCACACTGAAACTCTTAAAGAAGCTTCCGAAGAGGCACAGAAGACAATCGCCTCCGCACGTGAGCAGGCAAAAAGCTTTGAAGATCAACTTCGGAAAGATGCTGAAACACGCGCTGAAGATATTGTGCGTAAAGCACGTGAACAGATGCAATTGGAACGTCAGACTCTAGTCGCAGAGGCAAGACAAGAATTTGCGCAGCTTGTCGTAGAAACCGCCACAAAGGTACTCGACAGAGAACTCAGCGATGACGAGAAAACCCGGTTTAGTGAATCTGCCTCCAAAGAACTGGCGGAAGCGTCTTGATCAACTTACTCGCCCTTAAAATCCATGGCCTACGACAAGCAACTGAGAGACTTCGCCAAAAGGCTTGTGGAGTTTTCACTGGATAAGGGAGAGGTCTCATCCAACCGAGTAGGGGAGATACTGCAAACTTTGTCCTCCAACCCACCTCGCAATTACAAACCATTGCTGCGACTTTACCTGCGCTACATCCAGCGAGAAATTGCAAGCTACACTGCTCACATAGAGCATGCGGGTCCGATCAATGAGAGCATAACCAACTCCATACAGAGCTTTCTGGAAAAAGATTCTGGGAGAAAAATCAATATCAAGGCTAGCGAGAATAATGAACTAGTTGCTGGATTACGCGTCACCTTGGGGGATGACATTTATGAAGATTCAGCTGCATTTAGACTCAAGCCCCTTACAGAATCTATCCTGTAAAACATTTTCCATATCAACTAGAATACTCTTTA
>CAJWWL010000282.1 GCA_913048125.1 uncultured Opitutia bacterium
ATGGTGGGGAGATTAATACGCCTAACATCAATGCCTTGGCTGAAGGAGGTGTTCGCTTTTCCCATTTCTACAATTCATCGCGTTGCTGTCCGACCAGAGCTTCCCTCATGACGGGATTACATTCTCATCTTACTGGCATCGGTCACATGACAAATCCGCCTAATACTCAGAGACATGACTATGGAGAGAAGTTTCCAAATTACAGAGGTTTTCTTAACAGGAATTGTGTTACACTGGCTGAAGTCTTAGGGCAGGCTGGTTACTCCTCCTACCTTGCGGGCAAGTGGCATCTAGGAGGGGGGCATATGTCACGTTGGCCTCTACAGCGTGGCTTTGACAAGTTCTATGGATGTGTTGCCGGTTCCACACGATTCTTCTCTCCCGATACTGACGAGCGTGGGGGCAGGGGAGTCTACAAGGGAAATCAATTGGTCTCTAAAGTGACGAGCACCACCGACCGGGCTTATTACACAACTGATGCTTTTACGGACCACGCAATTCGATTCATTCAAGAAGGACAGAGGAATAAACCTTTCTTTCTATATCTTTCCTACACTGCACCACACTGGCCGCATCAAGCTCACGAGGAAGACATTGATCGATATCGTGGTAAGTATTTGAAGGGTTGGGACCAATTACGAAAAGAGCGTTACCAACGACAAATCAAACTTGGGTTGTTTGAAAAAAGGCACCAACTTTCCCCAAGGGATGAAAAGGTACCATCTTGGGATAGTTTAGCCCCTGAGAAGCAGAAGGAAATGGACCTGCGAATGGCGGTATATGCTGCCATGATTGACTGTGTTGATCAAAATGTCGGCAAGCTGCTTGGTGAACTGAAGAAACGGGATCAATTTGATAACACACTCATAATGTTTCTTACCGACAATGGTGCTTGTGCTGAAGGTCCTGTGCTAGGCAGAGGAAATATCCATGATATTGAAAAGCGTAATCTTGAGACCAACAACAACTACGGAGCTGCATGGGCAAATCTTTCCAGTACTCCGTTTCGATTGTATAAGCACTTCACTCACGAGGGTGGTGCTGCAACACCTTTCATTATGCATTGGCCTAAAGCCATAGAACCTCGGGCAAATTGGTTTCGTTCACCTGCACAGACCATCGATATTTTTCCTACGATCCTTGACGTTTGTAAGGTTGAGTACCCTAAGGCTTTCCATGGAAACAATTTACCTCCCTTGCGTGGTATTTCTCTCAAGCCTTCTTTCTTAGGTAAGTCGCTAGCTCGCAATGAACCAATGTTCTCTGAGCATGAGAATAATGCCTTTATGGTCGACGGGACATGGAAGCTAGTAGGAAAAGGAGTCGCCTCACCCAAAGGGCCAGTCTTCGAGAAGTGGGAACTCTACGACCTCGATAAAGACCGATCAGAGCTCAATAATCTAGCCAGCAAAGAGCCTCGTCGCCTTCGGGAAATGGTTAAGCTATGGAGAGAATGGTCCCTAGAGGATAAGGTTTATCCGAAACCTCTCCCCAACAGGAAACCGTAGGGTTCTGCGGTCTAGATGTATGCGTTTGGTCATGATCTTGTGGCCATTCTATTGCTCTAATTTTCTATAATGCGAATAACTTGCATTAAGGACTTGTGGAACTGTCGTAAATTTTCTATCCAGTGGATCCATGTTTCTAAGAACAAGGCGTAAACCCAAGGGTCGGAATCAGGTGGATGTACTAATAGTTGGTGCTGGTCCATCTGGTATTGGTGTCGCCTCCGCGCTAAAGCAGGCAGGGGTAAGCGATATTCTTTTGGTCGAGGCAAGGGAGATCGGCGCGGCTTTTCTCAATTGGCCAAGACAGATGTCGTTATTGACTCCATCTTTCCACTCCAACCCTTTTGGTCTCATTGATCTAAACTCAATAGACCCCGAGACTTCACCTGCCGATTTCCTTCGAACTCAGCATCCTACTGGAAGGGAATACGTAAAATATCTCAAGGCTGTCGCTAAGTGTAATGAGCTGCCGATTAAAATGGGGGTTGAAGTGATGGGTTTGCAAAAGGAGGGTTCGCACTTTGTCATCAGCACCAACAAGGGCGAGTTCTTCGCTGACATGGTGGTCTGGGCTGTTGGACAATTCTTTTCTCCTCGAGATAGATCTTTTCTTGGTGCAGATCTTGCCTTGCATTCTTCAAAAGTTCAGGACTGGACCGATCTTGAAGGAGATGAGTTTACCGTCATTGGGGGTTACGAAAGTGGGGTGGATGCTGCGTTAAATCTCGTCGAATTGGGTAAGTCAGTACGACTTCTGTCTCGGGGAGAACCATGGTCCTCAGATGATCCTGATCCTTCACGATCTTTGAGTCCACGAACTCTTGACCGGTTGCGGCAGATACTGAAGTCCCCCAAGAAGACTAAGAATCTTCAGCTTTATAAAAACACTGATGTTCGAGTGATTGATGAGGTCGATGACTGGTGGACACTGCTGGACCAAGATGATATACCCTCAGTTTCCGTT
The DNA here is from genome assembly GCA_913048125.1 of uncultured Opitutia bacterium. GTDB lineage: Bacteria > Verrucomicrobiota > Verrucomicrobiia > Opitutales > JABJCN01 > JABJCN01. Next base: position 2,473 of record CAJWWL010000282.1, read on the forward strand.
ACACGACCTATCCTTGCAAATGGTTTTCACTCCGGGTTAGGCATTGTGAAAAGCCTTTTTGAGTATGATGAGAATAAGTTACCTATGTTTTCTGAAAAGGCCGATGAGTCCACTAGCACACCTGGTCTTTTCTATTCAGGTCCTTCGCTTGTTCATCGAAATTCTTTATTCTGTTTTATTTATAAATTTCGGTCACGATTCGGAGTGATTGCCCGAGAGATTGCTAAACGCTTGGGTAAACGAAAGGTTGATGATAAACTCATGGCCTATGCAAGAGCCGGTTTTATGAATACCGATCTTGAATGTTGTACAAAATGCGAGTGTGCAATTACGCCCAAAAAGTCTGCACCTGAACCGGCTGCTTTCTCCTCGTGATCCGGTCAGATAACATCATAACCTTACTACTTCCCCTAGCTATTTTACTGGGATTAGTGACAGGGAGTATTCTTCCCTCTGCTGGAGCAACCTTGGGTTCCCTTATTGATACTCTTGTCCTCGGTCTTCTCGCTCTTCTATTTTTCGAGGTCCGGTTTCAGCCTCTCCGCGAAGCTTCTAGGCATCTTGGATTTCTATTAATTGCGTGGGTAACAAACTTTGTTCTTATCCCTCTCATCGCCTGGAGTGTGGCAAAGCTTTTTTTTAGCGGCCAACCTGCACTCTTTGCTGGCCTATTGCTTTACTTGCTCTTCCCGTGTACTGATTGGTTTCTTGCTTTCACACGTATCGCTAAGGGAGACGTTGCATTGGGTTCAATTCTTATCCCGGTAAATTTAATTTCTCAGCTCTTACTCTTCCCCGTATTCCTAGCCTTGTTTATCGGTACCCAGAATGGACCAGCAAGTGTAGAGATGTGGAGCACCTTTACTCAGTGGTTTCTGTTTCCTTTTGTGGGTGCCATATTACTTCGTGTTGCTCTGTCTAGAATACTCTCCCCAAAACAATTTGAGGCTTTCCCGAGACTTGTAGGTTCATTGATTCCTTGGACACTTTCTTTGTTGGTATTTTGTATTTTCTGTAGTCACACCTCAAAGATTATCGCGCATCCTAAAGCTTTCCCCCTTATACTCTTGGCAGTGTTTCTGTTTTTCGTGTTGAGCTGGCTAGTCAGTGAGTTGATCGCTTGGTGCTTTCGCTTAGGTGGCCCACAGAAAGTGCTGCTAGCAATGACGACCGCAGCTCGAAATTCACCCTTGGTGCTTGGCTTGGCGACCATCGCCCTTCCAGATCAACCCTTGGTCTATGCTGCCCTCATCATTGGAATGCTCGTGGAATTTCCTCATCTTACAGTCCTTTCCCGTCTGATGTTCCGCCAGCAGCAAAATTTATCTGCCTCGGCAGCGAACCCGGTGACCACAAGTTGATTTAATGCCAATACTCTCTCATTGCCATCCTTGTCTCTATTCAGTGATTTCAACCAACTGTCATCCTCGTACCTTCTGCGCTACTTCGGAGTTGGATTCATTCGTGCAATTAAGATATTTTTTTGAGTAAGTTTGATGAAAGATAAAAAGAGTTTAGAAACGACTCGTCCCTTGTTCGAGATGGGGACGGAGTCACCGCCTCTTCCTGATGTAAAACAAGAGATTGGTGATCGAGTTGGTGAAGCAAAACGTGTAATCAAGCGGCTCGCTGATATCGTTGAGGATCATCGAAAAGCTGCAGTCTCGCTTAATGTGAAACTTGGTCCTGACGAACTTCGTTCAGTCCTTCAATCTCTCCGAGATCATGCGAATGGTGGGGCTGGCTTGCCGGTTTCTGGGGCTCGTGACGAAATCCATGGTTATTGCCTAAATCGTCTTTTTGAAGAACTTGTTGAAGAGCCAAGTAATATTCTATTCACCACAAATACTGGGCCAGACTCTGTTCGATATGATGCGATGAGTGTCCCATTTTGGATCGAATGTCTCGACCTTATGGAGAGTACCTATTGCCCCAAAGATCTATGAACATGGTAAATAGGCTTCCTGTAACTGTGCTCTCTGGCTTCCTCGGTTCAGGAAAAACTACCTTGCTCAATCATATCTTGAGGAATCGGGATGGCCTTAGGGTTGCAGTTATTGTAAATGATATGTCCGAGGTCAACTTGGACGCCGAGTTAGTTCGGAAGGGCGATGCATCCATCACTCACACAGAAGAAAGTCTAGTTGAGATGTCTAACGGCTGTATTTGCTGCACCCTTCGTGAGGATTTACTGCAAGAGGTTAGTAAATTAGCTAGGCAGAACCGTTTTGATCATCTGGTAATTGAGTCG
>CAJWWL010000283.1 GCA_913048125.1 uncultured Opitutia bacterium
GAACTTAGTGACCGCATCTTCCCGTTTCGTTTTCTCTGTGAGAAAAGCTTGGTATTCCGGTGAGTCAGCGACCCGCCCAATAACAGGTAGATCCTTTGGTTCCTCACAACTGGCAAAGACTCCATAGAGCGAATAGTAGTCCTTTGTCGGAATCGGATCGAAAAAATGGTCATGACAGCGGGCACAGGCAACGGTGAGTCCGAGGAAACCACGTGTCACCACATCAATTCGATCATCAATAATGAGGTGACCACGATTTAGAAAACGGTTGCCGACAGTCAGAAAACCCAGAGCAGCAAGATCCTCTTGGGGGGAATCCGAGAGAATATCGGCCGCCAACTGCTTCTTAACAAATGCATCGTACGGCAAGTCTTCGTTAAAGGCGCGGATGACCCAGTCCCGATAAGTGTAGGCATAGGGATAATTCCGGTCCTCCTGGAAGACATAGCCTTTAGTGTCTGCATATCGTGCTACATCGAGCCAGTGACGGCCCCAACGTTCGCCGAAATGTGGTGAATCCAAAAGACGGTCAACCAACCGCTCGTAGGCATCAGGCTGAGTGTCTTTAGCAAATTCCTGTACTTGATCAAACGTCGGTGGCAGACCGGTAAGAGAAAAGTATATACGACGTATTAGGACTTCTCGTGATGCTTCCTTAGTGGGTTGAATTTTTGCCTCCTCCAACTTTTTGAGGATGAAGAAGTCGATAGGGTTATGAACCTGTGAACCATCATTCACTAGAGGAATGCTAGGCTTATCAACCGGCTGAAAAGACCAATGTGCAGACGCAAAGGAAGAAATGGAAAACGCCAAAAGCGCGGCGATGCCCCCCATGTATTTTGCTATCTTCGATATGGGACTCGAGCTTAAGAAAATCACTTTAAATCCTCAAGATATTGAGAACGAACAGGATGTGATCCAGCGCCACGCCTGTCAATGCAGACAAGCCTCCGTAATTAGCTTTGCGGTAGGTTCTGCTCCATTGGGTCGAGGTTGACAGCGAGGGAATTTGAGAAGACTGGGCAGGTCGTCGACCCAAACACCGGAAGCCAGTCCTTTGTCCGTATAACCTCGTGAGGAAATATGAGACTGCAGAAATGCATCCAAGACAGAGGACTCCCGAAAGCCCTCGCGCAAGGCATAGGCAAAGGGTACACCGGCAGCCCACACTTCAGCAATCATACTGTATCCAGCCTTGCCGACTACAAGGTCAGCAGCATGAACTAAGTCAGGATGAAAGAAGTCAGATTCGAAGGGCAGGAAGTGCAAGTTGCCCTCTTGACGATAGGCGGAAACCCCACCAGCAAAGACGAAACACATTTCCGGTAACTGCTTGAGTTTATCATGAAATGGCAAGGCATCGGGATCACCACCTCTTGAAAACAGTATCATGGGCTGGTCCTCTCGAATGTTTAGTCGCGAACGTACTTCTGTCCGGCTTACACGTGGTTTACGGCTGACCGGAGGCACAAGAGGAATATCTTCAATCCGAGAACAAACGGGTTCACTTTGGATATGCAAACCAGCTTGGGCATAGTGCTCTTGTAGCTTTGAAATCGGAGCGTCAAACATCTGCTCTTGAAGCAGAAAAGCCTCATACACCCAATCCCACAAAAAGTTTTCGAAGAGTATGCAGGGAAGACGTGCAAGATGGGCCACAGCTATTCCTAAGGCCGAAACATCACAATAGACCAACTGACAATCTTTAATCTTCTCCACCAACGACTGCAGTATATCATCCCCAAAGGGTAACCAGTTTCGCAGTCCACTTAAAGTGGCTTCAATATCATGTAGAAATACTGATTTTTGAAAAAGGCCTACGTCAGTCTTACAGGAATTAAACTCAAATGGTACTTCTAACGACTCATGAAAAAACCATTCGGGTACTTCTGTGAAAATAAGGACAGATAAGTCGGGACGCAAATGACTTAAAGCATTCAGCACTGCACAAGTACGTGCCGCATGGCCATAACCATGCGATGTGATGAAGCACCCAATCTTAAATTCATTGCCCATGATAGGTTCGTAACTTGCCAACTCGTGAGGATTCCTCAACCAAGAAGGCATGACAGCCGATATTTTTCAGATCCGTAGCAAGGCACCAGGTCCGCAAGGTGAACTACCACTGACAGAGGAAGCTCTTCGAGAATGGCCCAGTGGAGACCTATTTGCACTTACACAAAATGCTGGAATGGGGTGGAAACCTAGTGAACTTCTTGGTCCCCAGTTCTTAATCATGAGCACTCAAGGAGGCTTGAGAGCAGAAGACGGAAGGCCGATTGCATTGGGCTACCACACTGGCCATTGGGAGGTTGGATTGCTGGTGCAAGAGGCGGCTCGGGAGCTCAAGTCAAATGGCGCAATTCCTTTTTCCGCTATGGTGAGCGATCCTTGCGATGGTCGTTCACAGGGAACCGCAGCGATGTTCGACAGCCTACCGTACCGCAATGATGCAGCCACGGTATTGAGGCGGTTGGCACGCTCCCTGCCAACACGTAAGGGCGTCATGGGTGTGGCTACCTGCGACAAGGGTCTCCCTGCTATGATGATGGCAGTAGCAGGACTACCGAACGAACCAGGTATCATTGTGCCCGGCGGGGTCACACTTCCGCCCGAGCGTGGCGAGGATGCTGGCCAAGTGCAGTCAATTGGCATGAGATTCTCTCATGGTGAGATGACCTTGAAAGAGGCAGCTGAAGCGGGTTGCCGGGCATGCGCTAGTTCGGGTGGAGGCTGTCAGTTTTTCGGGACAGCAGCAACTTCTCAGGTGGTGGCAGAGGCACTCGGGCTCGCACTTCCCCACTCGGCATTAGCTCCAAGCGGCGAAGTGGTCTGGATGGATAATGCGACTCAGAGCGCACTTGCTCTACTGGAGCTAAGTAAGGCTGGTAGAACAACCAGCGACCTATTAACCGACCGAGCAATTCATAATGCAATGGTCGTTCATGCAGCCTGCGGAGGTTCCACAAATTTACTTTTGCACATCCCAGCCATAGCTTATGCAGCAGGATTGGAAAGGCCTACTGTCGACGATTGGAACGAAATCAATAAGCAAGTACCCAGATTAGTTGACGTTCTGCCAAATGGTCCCCGCAACCACTATACAGTTCAGTTATTCTTAGCGGGGGCTGTACCTGAGGTAATGTTGCATCTTCGAAGAATGGGCTTACTCGATCTTGATGTTTTGACTGTGACCAACAGGACTCTAGGCGAGAATCTCAATGAATGGGAGCATTCAGAACGAAGGAATCGCTTCCAAGAAATCCTAAAGGAACAGGATGGAATTGAAGCAACGGATGTAATTCTATCTCCTGAACGAGCTCAGGCCGCAGGTATCACAAGTACAGTCTGTTTTCCTAGGGGCAACCTAGCTCCCGAGGGTTCCGTGGTTAAGAGTACCTCTATTGACCCTGCCGTACTGGACGAGGATGGTGTATACAGAAAAACTGGAACCGCCCGAGTCTTCACTAATGAGCCAGACGCCATCAAGTCCATCAAAGGTCAAACCGAATCACCTGTAAAACCTGGTGACATTGTCATACTATGCAGTAGAGGTCCTATGGGAACGGGGATGGAAGAAACAGCTCAGCTTACTCTCGCCCTTAAGTATGTTTCGTGGGGTCGCGAGGTAACATTGTTGACGGATGCTCGCTTCTCAGGCGTCAGCACCGGGGCATGTGTAGGACATATTGGCCCGGAAGCGCTAGCAGGTGGACCTATTGGTAAAATCAAAGATGGAGATACGATCCAAGTCATTATCGACCCTAACGAACTGGAGGGGTCCCTCGACCTAATAGGAGAAGGCGAACGTCGATTCAGTCCAGAGGAGGGTGCCGAAATCCTCGCCAATCGACCTTCAAGGAATGATCTGGCGCCCGATCCAAGGCTGCCGGAGGATACACGCTTATGGGCAGCTCTTCAAAATGCCGGAGGAGGGACATGGAGCGGTTGTGTTTTCGACGTAGATCGCATCATAGAGACACTCGAAAAGGGAATGCAGGCACCGTAGCCAAAAATACTCATTACCAAAATCATCTTACACGGCAGCTAGGACGCAGGACACGAACCCCTTTGTTTCTTGTTATTTATTAGGCCAGAGATTTCTCTTAGACCATTTTGACAAGGTTGAATCCAAAAAAAAGCCCGGAATCCTGGGCAAGGATTCCGGGCGCCTTGATGAGACAATGAGGATTGGTGAGGTTGGGATAGTTATCCCAAAGTGTTAAAATTTTGAGGTAAAGGTAGTTCGAAAATGGGGTGTTTCGAGGGGGCTCTGTTTTAAAGAGGACAATGAATATCTCGAAAAAAGGTCCTCCTTGCAAGATTTATTTTTTGAATTCGGGAACCTTAGCGATGTACTGTTCTGGGTTCGCTTCGAACTTGCGCTTACAGTTACCGCAACACAAACCTATAACCTGTTCCTTGTAGGTAACGGTTTGATCGGGATTAACATCACGACCGGTAAGGGGGCATTTCTTGTTGATGGGCGCGGCGACAACTTCAGCTGCAGCTTGGTTACCGGATGCAACAGGAACTATCTTAGCAGCAGGTTCGTTCTCCCACCCTGTATTGATGTAGATGCCAGGGAGGCTCTTTTTGAGCTCGTCTGCTTTTTCCTTAGTGACCTTAGTCTGCCAGAGATAAAGTTTCTTTAATTTCTTTAGAGCCTTGAGATGACCTATGCCGG
>CAJWWL010000284.1 GCA_913048125.1 uncultured Opitutia bacterium
AACGTCTTGATCTCGTAACCCTCCTCTCCGTAACGGCTAGCGAGCACAGAATCAACATCATCGTAAATGCCGACCCCAAGCAATGGGTGCGGTGGTTGGCCGTATTCTTTTGTAGCCTCGACAGCAGTTAGTGAGAGGAGGCTTCCTTCCGGCTTAAGAACTTCGCCATCAATTTCTAAAACAAAATCTTCGTCCATCATTGCTTGAACCACTTTTGAGCGATAAGGATGATCTTCAGTGTAGGAGCGAACACGTGCCATGAGGTAAGAATCAATCTTCTGCTTCATGGTCTCTGGTATTTCTTGGCCCGTGCCCTGTATGACTGCCGCAGACCCTATGACACTCTTTGGCGCAAAATAAATATCTTGGGTGGATGCAGAAATGTAAACGCCAGCGGAGATCGCTTCGTTGCTGACAAATGTAAGTGTTTCTCCATTGAAACGGTCTAGGACCTTCATCATTTCAAGGGTTGTGTTGAGTTCACCGCCTGGTGTGTCGATATCAATCATCACTGCGTCGATACCTTTCTCAACGGCAGCTTTCAAACCTCTCCTAAGTATGTACAGCTGCGCTGAGCCAATCTGGCCATGTACAGGTATGACGTAGACCTCAGCAGGACCATCCTTAGTTACGACAGCTTCAGAGGAGTCCCCCTCGACTTGGGGTACACTAGGAAGAGCATCCTGCCCCGATAGTTGCGTAGTGAGAGAAGAAGATAAGGCTGATGCGACGACGAGGAGTGCAAAAGAAAAACGCCATATGATAGGTTTGAGGTAGATCATGTGAGGTTTCTTCTTAAATGATTCAGGTTTGATTCTAGATCGACAAAATCCTTTGAACAGACCAGTTACTTTTTAATCTAAAGTGATATATGGAGACCTTTGAATATCAAGGCCGTAAAATCCACAGATGGCAAGTAGGTGCATCAACATATCTTGTGCATCCGCAAGCTGGAGCGAGGCTGATGAGCTGGTTCGCTGAAATGGCTGATGGGTCTATCCGGGATATAATCTATTGGCCCGAGGAGGCAGACTTAGACAACATCGGTGAAGTTCGTGGCGGTAACCCAATATTATTTCCATTCTGTGGCCGTTGTCATGCTGAAGGTGAAGTCGGTCAGTGGCAGGACTCTACAAACAGGCTACTTCCTATGCCTCAGCACGGCTTTGCTCGAACAAGTGAGTTTGAGATTCAAGATGCAAATGAAGCTTCACTTCGCACCAAACTCATCCCGGACCAAATCACCAAGGAAAGCTATCCATATGACTATGAGTTTTTGGTGAGCTACTTCTTTGGTGAACTGGGCTTTCAGGTCGAGTTGGGATTACGCAATCACGGAAACCTCCCTATACCTTGGTCGCCGGGTCATCATTTTTATTTCACCCTTCCTTGGCATGATGAGCTTGGACGAGAAAACTATCAAATACATATCCCCGCAAAACGTGCTCTGAGGCACTTGCAAAGTGGTGAGTTCGAACCTGAGGTATTGGAAAAAAGCAAATGCGTTTATAGCATGGAAGACCCTAGCCTAATCAATCGCATCCACACAAATCTCACAAAACCTGAATGTACATTTGGTCCCAAAAACGGCGAAGAACAAGTCGCTGTGAGATTTAAGGAGGCTGAGCCTGTTCAATCTGCGAGAACGATAGTGACTTGGACCGATGGTGATGAGCCTTATTACTGTGTTGAACCATGGATGGGACCACCAAATAGCCCTGCCCACCGGAATGGGTTACAGTATATCAACCCCGGGGAGTCTTCCTCTTTTACAGTTGAGGTCTCCCTTACATGAACCAAGAATCGAATAATTCTGAAATGTTTCAAGTCACCTTCAGCAAACAATGTATGCGGGCGCTCAATAGCCTCCCTAAGCATGAACAACTCACGTTAGTAGACAAAATTTCTTCTCTTAACGAACAAAGCCTTCAAAAACCCAGTGGTGATCTCGGCAAATTTAATCGCAAGGGTCATTCTTTTTACAGACTACGAGCCGACGAACATCGTATCTACTTTGAACAGGATGGCAACCAGTTGAAGTGTCACTTCATACTACATAAGAATACACTATCGGATTTCATATTTCGCTGCAAACTACCCATTGGCAACGAGCAGAAACTTGAAGAGCACAATTCCTTTTGGGAGTATTTAGAATCTCTGGCAAAGGGCCCGTGAATAACTTGGGGGAAGCTGGGCAAAACACGCGAAGAACTAAAAAGTTTTTCAGGGTACTATCATTTCCTCTGGCTCGCTCACAAGATCTTACACATCAGGCGAACCACTGTTTCCCTTTTGCTGGTGCGGTATTGAAAACCTTATTACCATTTTCACATGAGATAATACTAGGGTAACCTTTTAAAAATTATCTATTTATCATTAAATCCGGATTGTCAAAAAGCTCAAAGCAACTTCACTCGAAGTCATGAAATTTAAGCTCAACCGAGATCATTTCGCAAATGGCCTGCAGCAAGTCTCTAATGTTGTACCATTACGGCCGACCATGCCGATACTTAGCAACGTTCTCATAGAGGCGACAGGTGATCAGGTATCCCTTACGACAACAAACCTCGACCTTGGTATTCGCTGTATCATCCAGGCAGACGTTCAAACAGAAGGGACATTGACTTTACCTGTACGTAAACTCTTGGACATTGTCCGCGGCTTACCTAGTATGGATGTAGAGGTTGAAGCCCTTGATGCTGAACATGCTAAAGTTTCTTCCGGATCATCCAAATTTCGGATGACTGCAATAGGAGTAAGTGAGTTCCCTCCCCTTCCCACCTTTAAAAACGACAGTGAGTTTACCTTAGCACAGGACACACTTACTGGTATGCTCAAGAGCGTATCCTATGCCCAATCAACAGATGAGACGCGCCATATGCTCAACGGCGTCTTCTTCAACTTTGACGACGGAAAACTTACTGTAGTCGCCACAGATGGAAAGCGACTGGCATTGAACAGCGAAGACCTAGAAATCCCTGAAGCCCAAGAAGGAAACTTTATTTTGCCGGCAAAGACTGTGTCGGAATTAGAGCGTTTGCTAGGGAAAGGGGATAACGCAAAGATCCTCTTTAATGACCGTCAAGTAGCTTTCGATATCGAGATAGGTGATGGTGCGAAAGAGCAAGGCCTCTCTCAAACGATCCACTTGGTCTCCAAGGCAGTTGAAGGAAAGTTCCCAAATTACAAAATAGTTATTCCAGAGGACGCAGACCAGAGGGTTACTATCAATCGGGATGACTTACACGAAAATATCGGTCGTGCTGCGCTCGTTGTAACGGACAAAAGCGAGTCTATTACGATGACCTTTAGCGAGAACCAGATACTATTTAAAGGACAGAGCACTGAATTTGGGGAGTCCGAGGAAACTATGGAAATTGACTATTCAGGACCAGAAGTTCAACTGACTTTCAACCCAAGGTTTTTGATGCATCCCCTAAAAGTTTTGGAAGAAGATGAAGTTAACTTTGAGTTCAAAAATGAAATGAGCCCGGGTGTTTTCAAAAATAATGGTCAATTCAGTTGTGTGGTCATGCCTTTGCGTCTTGGTTAATTAGCCAGAACAGACTTCGGCACATAGAAACCAAAGACAAAGCTTAGTGGCGGAGTTAAAACAACTTCTTGGGCCCGTTCTTGTCGCTTTGGTGATACTAGCTTCACTTGTTTCTATGGGCATTATCCGTGTAACTCACCCACTGCTTCATATCGCAAACCGTTGGTTACGCTGGATTTTAATCTCATCATTATTCGCGATGTTGTTACAAAACGCGGATAGCTTCGATCAGGGGCGTTCTTTTCTGGCCCTATTTCTTATCGCTTTCCTGTTTTGGTTTCTCCTCGAAACGATTATCAACTGGGCAAAAATCTCTACATTTAGCCGAAGCGAATACCCTTTGTTTCCCCGTTATCGAATAAACCATGATGGAGATGAGTGGCCCGTTGATCCACGTGCTCTAAAGGTGAAAGACTGGCTCGGAAAAAACGAATTTACCAAGACTCAGTCTCTCAAATATTCCCTGGATAACTCCTTTGTTCTCCGAACCACTTTCTACCAGGATCCGGAAAATACATGCCGCATACAGATCCACTTCCTTCCTCCAAACCCCTCAGGCAGGAATATGTACTTCGCCATCTCTACTCAGATGGAGGACGGTTCTAAATGCATCACCGACAATATCTCTATGCCGTTTGCTATATTTGTACCAGAAGGCTGGGATATGTTACGTAAGCCTTTAATGTTATCTTTAAAGCGACTACTAGCTCTGCATGAGCAACGAGTAGAATCACTAGGAAAAACACCCGTCTCGTGGGATGATGAACCACTCGATGATCTTGAGGACCAACGGCGAAAGCTAGAACAAATTAATCTTTCTTACGGGTTTCTCCACCCAGAGAGTTATCATGAAGAGTATGGTCGCCTTACCCCAGAAGGCCGTTACCGCATGTGGAAAGAAATGTGGTTGTTAAGCTATTTCGGTTGTTCCTTATCCCCGCGACCCGTAAGCAAGGCGTCAAATTGATCTTAAACTGTGGATCTATTTTTGGTCTCTAAGGTGTGTGGATTCTTTGATGTGTCCTTTGGCGCGTCTTCAAGCTGGCCCTTTTTCAAGGTTTTTTTCGAGAAGCAACCATCGTAGGCATACACTTTTTTCTCATAGCCAGCCTAACCACCTATATAGCTC
>CAJWWL010000285.1 GCA_913048125.1 uncultured Opitutia bacterium
CGATCTTCCTTTTTCTTATCAATGCCGTGCTGACCGGCACTCCGATTAAGCATTCCTTTCTGGGGGTGAGTAAGGGTGGGGGCGCCGTCATTTTTGATGAGGACGGCAAGCAGGTTTGGAAGAGCAATCTACCCAGTAGTGACGGACAGGTCCTTGACAATGGAAATATCCTTCTCGCCGTCTACCCGACCAAGGGTTATCCCAAAGGCGGGATTGTGGAAATCGACCGGAAGTCCGGGAAGGTCGTATTCGAATTCCAAGGTGCGCAGAAGGAGGTATCCAGCGTGGTGAAGCTAGACAATGGTGACTACCTCTTCACAGAATTGGGGCCGAAGCCTTCCGCCACCACAGTTAGTCGGAAAGGCAAGGAGACGAAGGTGACGCGGATTCCTCTACAGTGCCAGTTGAAGAATGCCCATATGCAAGTGCGTATGCTCCGCCCACTTCCCAACGGCAACCTGATCTCCCCCCAGTTGTTCGATTTTGCGGTCAAGGAGTATAAGCCTAAAACCGGCGAGGTCGTCAAAGTTCTCAAGACCGATGACCGTGGGCGTCAAAAGAAAGACTGGCCCTTCACTGCCATCCGCCTCGACAATGGGAACACCCTCATCTCTAACACCAATGGCCACCGCATCATTGAGGTTGCCCCGGACAACTCCATCGTTTGGAGCGTGACCAATGAAGACCTCAGGCAGGACGTGATCAAGGATGCCTGCGGGATGCAACTCCTGCCCAATGGTAACATCGTCATCACCAGTTACTACGCCCGGGGCAACAGCCCAAAGCTAATCGAGATTACCAAGAGTAAGGAGATCGTCTGGACCTTCGACGGATACCGTTCATTCCACAGTTTCCAGATCCTGACCACCAACGGCGAACCCGTGGACTCGAAGTTCCGCAGGTAAGCCAGAGCTGTCTATGAAATCCTAAGATCTATTTCTTGAAGGTCTCGGAGGCAGATTTCCTGAATAGGCACAAAGCTTTTTGGAATGTGATGGCTTTAGAATGCCCTTGCCTACTTTCGAAAATGCCCAAGAGCCAAGTCGACCTCATGTCAGTTCCATTTGTAAAAGCAGCCTTTGCCATATTGCACGCTATGTTTGTTTTGGCGATTTGTTCGCTAACATCCATGCTGGGCAAAGATGAGCAAGAGACCTTATTCGACTCATTGGAAAAGCGGGATGATATCTCCTTTATCCGAGGATCTTCAGGTAGTCCCTACGTCCACTTCTTTGCTGCCGAGGCGGAATACGGTGCTTTTTACAGCATGCCCATGTTGGCAGAGATCTTGAACCAGCGTCATGGCTTTACGGTTTCCGTATCTTACTCATTAGACAGCGAAGGCAATGTTGACAGTCGAGTGAAGGATGGGCTACGAGGTTTTGAACTTCTAGAGCACGCGGATTTGTTGGTCGTCTTTACTCGGTCGAAATATCTTACGAAATCAACAGCTAGCGCTTTCCAGAAATATTTGGATAGCGGTAGACCATTGGTTGGATTTCGCACAGCCAACCATGGGTTTAGTTTTCCCAAGGAAGACCCCGATGCCGAATACTTGAAGACGCAAGGTTGGACACACAAGGGTCCCCAGCTTTGCAGGATGTGGAAGCACAAGTTCGGCGGCCACCACGGGGGGAGCCCAAAGGATGGAATGCTGACTGATATCTACCCAAACCAAGACCATGCCTCGCACCCTATACTTAGGGGAGTTAAACCTTATCAGGACCCGAGGCATCTTTACATCCTTTTAAATGAGCCCGGCAAAACTGAGTATGACTTTACTCCACTGGTCTATGGAAAGGCTCGTAAGATTTTTGATCACAAGAAGCACCTACCTAAAGTCCAACCCACGGTCATCCTATCCGAGAAACCCAGACGGACTGTGTATTCCAGTACATGTGGTGCTGACACTTTCAAGGATCCCAGTGCGAGGAAGTTGGCACTCCATAGCATCTTCTGGGCACTAAAGATGGAGGCACAAATTCCTGAATATGGCCTCAATGTGGATTTCCTTTCCAAATACGAAATTCCACCAGACACTCATCTCCGAAAAGATGACTTACATCGTGGACGTCCAGCCGACGTCTTCAAGGCTTCCAACGTTGATTACGAAAAGACGATCCCCAATATCCAAGAGGGTGCCGGTTACACCATGTTATTGGCCCCGCATCCAGATAAGGACCAACGCATTACACTCTTGGCCGAAACTCATCTTATCAAAGGCGGTCACAAAGTTCCCCTCACTCAACCTCCAGTTGAGTATCCTTATCTGAGCATTTACAAGGGCAAAGACGACAGCCTTCTCAAAGACTTCACTGAATATAAACCCAAGCTCCACAACTTCTACGCCAGGCAAGGCAAGTTCTACCTCCAAAACCCAGATAAAGCAAAAGCTGTCGTCCCCGGGTTTCCTGACTTGGATGCAGGCATTCATGGACATTCTGGTACTTACCATAAGAACGGGATGCGGACAGGCATTCGCGACCTTATCGAACAGGGCAATGTGATTCAATATGTCGATGGTTATGGGCTTTCCTATGGCCTCTATCTCAATCGTGGCGAAAAGCTCATGTTGATCTATGATGCCAAGCAGGCCGTCCCTCGTCAGTTCTACGACTCTGCAGTTGTTGATTACGATGACTACCGCATGTCAACATCCCGGGCAGCCAAAGTCACCGGTGAGTCCCGATTCAAGCTGGAGAAGAATGGGTGGGGAGACCAGGCTATTCATTTCAACGGGCACTATCGTTACCAGAAAGATGCAGTCTTCAGTTACACGGTGGAAAAGTCACATTTTCTGGAGTTTTTCAAAGTCCATGGGACTGGTGAAAGTGCCTGGGTGTCTCAACACTTCTATGCACCAAAAGGGAATTCCAGTCTGACCTATAATTTAGGTCATCTGATGAATTCCAAATTAGAAAAAAAAGGGAACCTTTCTTTCCTTTGGTGGGAGCATGATGATGGATCATCTCTTATCGGAGTTCAAAATGCCAATGTTGATGCCAAGGGCCAAATACAGATTGAAGAAAGTGATTCTGCCAGTGCATTCTTCCTGACCTATTGGAGCGGGCCATCTGGCCAACTTGAGAAGATTAAGAACCAGATTCTTGCCGTCGAAGTTGTACTGCAATCCATTGCACCCACACTACCAAGCATGACGCAGGGAAGCCCGAGTCTTCAATGGGACCATCGACTTACAGGTAAAGGGAAGTTGGCTAATGAGGATGACTTCAAAACCCCCTATGTCATCGATACCCTTCCGGTTCCCATCATCAATCCCTACAAGTCGCCCATGGTGCTCTCTGGCATTGCTTTCAATGAAGATGGAGAGGCATTTGTCGCCACCATGTTTGGGGATGTTTGGAAGGTCTCAGGAATCAATCATGAACTCGATAATGTTGTCTGGAAAAGAATGATTGCCGGACTTAATTCACCCTTTGGACTGACTTACCATGACGGTGTCCTCTATGCAGGAGACAAAGCTGAGTTGATCGCTTTGCACGACCTAAATGGTGACGACGAGTTCGACTTTGTAGAGCGGGTCAATCAAGGTTTCCAACCCCTGCACCGAAATGTACATGCTGGAGCTCCACGGGATAGCAAAGGTGCGTTCTACTACGTCACCGCCCAAGGTGTGAAAAAGCTCTTTGATAACAAGGTGGAACAGCTGTCACCGCCTACACGTACGGCCATGGGAATTGGTGTGACTCACGAAGACCGGGTCTGGTCCTCGCCTCAGGAGGGTGGATGGACTCCGGCGTCTGCTATCTTTGAGCATCATTACGGTGATGATGTCTACCGTCCCAGCTCAAGATATCATAAGACTCTCGAAGAGATCGGTAAAGTGCTTGATCCAGCTTTGGTATACATTCCACGCGGCATTGATAACTCTACCGGCGGTTTTGCCACAGTGCGTTCGAGCAAGTTTGGGACGTTGGGTGACAAGATGCTTTGTCTCTCCTGGGGAGCCTGCTCCAGCATCATGGTTCTTCGTGACAAACCGGAAGGTGCCAAACGTTACCAGGGGGCTCTCATTCCTCTTGAAGGAAATTATCTCAGTGGTCTTCGTTACGGAGAAGCCAACCCTATTGACGAGCAAGTCTATTTGGTTGGTCACGATGGCTGGGGTACTTATTCTGTTTCCGACGGTTGCTTGCAGCGACTTCGCTACACAGGTCAGCCTGTCTATTATCCGGAAACCTTCAGGACTTATAAGAACGGCATCAAGTTAACCTTCGCTGAAAAGCTGGATAAGTCTACTGCGGAAAATATCAAAAACCTCTTCGCCCAACAATGGAACTACAAGTACTCGAATGCCTATGGTTCTCCCGAATATTCCGTTAAAAATCCCAATAGGGAAGGGCACGATGTTCTGACGGTGAAGGCCTCCTACGTACTGGATTCAGGCAAGACCCTTTTCGTTGAAATTCCGGACATTGATCCAGCCATGACCATTCACCTTTTTGGAAATCTTAAAGGAGCAGCTGCACAACCGTTTGATCTTAATATCTTCATGACCGCCCTCCATCTGGAAAAGCCCTTTACCCAATTCCCTGGTTACCAAAAGCCTCCCGAAGTTGTTGCTCGGGAAGGATTGAAATTGCCCGTGATGATCATCGGCCTAAAGGACAGAAATATTCCTTC
>CAJWWL010000286.1 GCA_913048125.1 uncultured Opitutia bacterium
TTATTTTTACAATTGGTTCAGATAATGAAATTTTGAGACCTTCAAATTTAGTACCAAAGGAAGTTCCCCCCATGTGCTTAGTGTAGTAGTTGATTGTGCGCGGAGTTGCTGCTTCTATGTGATCAATCTTGTCTCGGATATCAGGGATGAATCGCTCGAGAGATACAAGAGACTCCTCGCATAGTCGGTCTTTTTCGCGCTGGTATTCGTCTTCAGAGAGATCTGCCCAATCATCCCATTTTGCGTTTAAAGAAGCTACAATGCTGTAACGAGGTTCTTTTAGGTGGGGACGAGTTTCTGGATAATAGACGCTGAATGTACGACTTTGAGTTTTAATGTGGGTTAGTTCGTCACTGGAGAAGGTTTCAGCATCGGAGGTAAAAACCAGATCACCGATATCCGGTATACTCTCCCCCTTTTTTATTCCGATGTAAACTTGGCAGGAACTGGTATTGACCCGCACATCCTCTGCTTCTTTGAGGAAGTCAGGGTCTAAATGCTCTTTGCCCACCAGATGCATCACTGTATTTTTGAGATTGGCATTAGAGAATACCGCTCTACACGCAATCTCGCGTCCATTGACTCGAATGCCTGTTACACGAGATTGATCGCCAACCTTTTCGATGTGAACTTTCTCAACAAGTGACTGGCGGCGCAGGTCTACTCCATTTCTTTTTGCTTCGGCCACCATCTTCTTGACCAGAACGTCAGTGCCGCCTTGGAAAGTGTAGACTCCTTTATTCATGAAGTTTGAGAAGACGATGCCATACGCAATGGCAGGGTCATCAAGGGTCGATCCGTTGGCGTATGATATAGGCTCCATAAGCAAGCGAGCTACATCATCACGGCCGGGGAAAAACTGCTCGAACAAGTCACCGATTGTGCGGTTGTCTTGATCGAAAAAGTTCATATTTCGTATGTGATCGAAAAACTCTTCAACTTTTTCTTTAGCGATTTGAAACTTCTCATGGAGAATGTGCGTGAAGTCGTCACGATCGAAGGTAGTCAAAATGTTAAAGTCCGGGTTGATGAACCGGACATTCTTAAGCTGAGTGATCAGACTGGCAATTTCCTTGGTCCAGTACTTGCGACAGGACTTAATCATCCCAAACGGGAACCCATGGAGGGAGATGTCAAAAATATGACCACCCTTACGTTTGAACCACGTGGCGAGCCCACCCCACTGGTAGTGATGCTCCAGCAGCAGCACGGAGTGGCCAAGTTTTGCAAGATAGTTTGCCCCGGTTAGACCGCCTAAACCACTGCCCACGACTACAACGTCGTAGTAGTCATCTACATCTTTTAACCAATCCTTAGCCATCTGTTATGTCTGCTTAAACGTTATAACAATTAAGATGGGTCAAAATTGTTAGCCCTGATTATCTAGTTTGGCAAATCTTTTCCTATGGAAAAGGTACAATCATCAACTCCCCTGCTTCTGCCAATCGTCCAGTGGATTGGACTCCAAAACTCCCTTTGCCTTTGGAAATGCTTTGAAGGCTTCGAAAATCATCCATAATTCTAAGGCTATAGTTGCAATGCCAATACAGCCTAGAAGGTAGTTAGGTTTTTCCGCAACTAGCCACCCACTATCCGGATGAAACAGATTGTAGCTCATTGCCCAAATCGGCATTACCAGCATGAAGACCATTGGGATAACAAGAAACCAAACAGGTACATTACGACGCCAAAGGTAGAATGTGACTACAAGAAATGCCAACCCGGCAAGAAGTTGATTGGTAGCACCAAAGAGAGGCCAGAGGATCAATCCGCCTTTACCTGCACTTTCCATACTCCAATCGGCAAGGTTACCTGATGCTGGCAGAGAAGCCATGAGCGCTGCGATAGCAATTGCGACAATTGTAGCTCCGTGGCGGTTCTCCAAAAGGGCTAGTGGGCCGGGCATGTCAGGATTCCTTCGGAGAGTTCCAGCAAGTTCTTGTACCACATAACGTTGTAGTCGGCATGCCGTGTCGAGGGTTGTTCCAGCAAATGAGGCAACAAGTACACCCATCAATGCAATTGCCACGGAACTAGGTAGGCCGACAGCGACAAGGAAGTTGGCAGAGCCATCCACAAATGCACCCACTTTGGCACCCAATCCTTTCGCCGCAGACCAAGATTCATACCGAGCTAACCACGCCGCTTCACCCGTGAGCAACGCGCCGTCAGCGGTTTTGACACCAAGACCTAGGCCAGCCCCGCAGGCAAGTATGACCAAGGTAGCTAAAAAACCTTCCAGCAACATTCCGCCATAACCGACAAAACGGGCATCGGGCTCACTCTTTAGCTGTTTACTGCTAGTGCCACTGCTGACAAGGCAATGAAAGCCGCTAATGGCTCCACAGGCAATAGTTATGAATAAAAACGGAAAGATTACTGGAGCCCCGGTCGGTGTGGGATTGATGCTAGGTGCGGCCATTGTTAGAGACTGCCGGTCGCCTCCTGCTTCTAGCGGTGCACCTCCAATAAAGGCTGCAACAAACAAGCCTAATACAATCAATGCCAAGGCCGAGATCAATTGGAGTGAATTGATGTAGTCACGAGGTTGCAGAAGTGTCCAAACAGGCAGCACAGAAGCCACGTAAGAGTAGCTTAGGAGTACGACTACCCAAGTCCATACGGACCAACCCGCCATGATTGTGTTAAGCTGCCCCAAGAATCCAACGTTACCGAAGATGACTGTTAGATACATAACAGCTAGCGCGGCAATTGAAGGCAGCAGCAGCCCAGCTCCCCTGCGGTGAAGCAACAATCCTATAGCAACAGCGATGGGAATCTGTACGACACACGGAAAGATGGCAGCAGGATACTTTTTAAATACTGCTGCTATAACTAATCCGAATATAGCCAGCACTATCGTTAGTGACATGACTAGTATCAAGAGGAACAGTAATCGCACACGACGATTAAGAACCCGACCAGCAATATCACCCACGGTTTGACCATTATTGCGAAGACTTACAACCAGGGAACCAAAGTCATGAACTGCCCCGATCAGAATAGAGCCGAATATTACCCATAGCAAAGCTGGCAGCCAACCCCACATAATTGCGATAGCTGGACCGACTATGGGTCCTGTACCGGCAATTGATGTAAAGTGGTGCCCGAACACAACACCCTTGGAGGTTGGTACATAGTCAATACCGTCTTCGAGTTTCTTCGAAGGACAGACTCTATTTAACGAAAGGGCAAAAATCTTACTTCCTAGCCATTTGCCGTAAGTGTGGTAGGCTATGAGGAATCCAATTCCTGCAAGGAGAGCAATTAGGAGGACTTGCATTACAAAATTAAGATGGTTGTGCGCAGTACTAAGTCGATTCTAATGTGGAGTCATTTACGGCCTCCTTCTTGCGACTTCGAGGTCGCACCCAGAGGGATTCAGCAAGGAATAGTCCAGCGGCGAGTAGTGCAAGCCACTGCCCTAGCGGTTCACCAAGTTCATCCTCAGGTTTTGTAGGACCATTTTGCTTATTTGTAGACAGGCGCCCAGCAGAACCAAGGCTCTCTCGAACGGTATCCACAGGAAGTACTCCAGAGACAGATTCTTCGCGGGGAACATTTACCGCAATCAACTCATTTTCCCACTGAAAGAGGCCTGGTTCCGTACCCTCGAACTTCTTTCCATCAGGAGAACTTAAAGTTTCTCCAACTGAAATACTTGGCCACTGGCTCTCGGGTTGCTCACCAAAACCTGTCAACAGTTCTCGCACAAGTGGCAAAAAGGAGTTGCGCAAGGGCAGGTCGCACCAGGATCCGTGGAAACGGGTCGTACAAAGGAAAACTCTGCCCTTGCCTAGGGGGCTTTCGAGAATGAGCGGCCAACTGTCATCGAGTTCAATAATTGGTCGGGCATCCCCACGCGGACGAAGTCCAACAAATTTGCTGATTTTAGAGAGATACAAGTCCTTCCCTGCTTCACCTGAGAATAGCTTAGCCAGCGGCGTGCCTTCAACGAGGCCTTCGATGCGGTAGGGTTTCAGTCCTGATGCTGAACTATCCTTGAAACCACGATAGTCAGCTTCAAGGAATCCTTGCTCGCGGAGGATAGAAATTGTCTCTGCAGGTGATTCTCCAGGAGTCACAATAACCTTACCCCCCGTTTTGGCGTATTGAAGAATAGCACTTATTTGACCGGATGAAACATGCTTGCCAAGCCCTGGTATGAACACGGCATCACGATCGGGATTTGTGTCACTATCCTTAAACGAATGGTGGGTCACGAGGTATTTCTGCCACTCATTCTCGGTTGAGCTTACTATGGCTGTACGAAGGAAGAATGACTCCTCCTCGCCGATCTCGTCATCGCGTGGAGTCATAACGAACTCGATCTTCCGTGCAGGTGGTGCCATGAGCCAAAAGTGGTAAGTGTTGTCAGCAGAAAAAGCGTCTTTATCAATACTGACGCGGCCTTTAATGTAATCATCGCGCGGGAGTAGGAATTGTGCCTGCACTACACTATCAGGGTCGACAGAGAGGTCCTGTTTCCACTCGTCTCCTCCCGCTTGCAGCTTCACTTTGCAAGTACGGACTTCGGCTGTGTGATTCTTGATCTGCGTCCAGATACGAATTTGATCGTCATCGGCAGGAGTGATGCGGACGCCTTGAACTGAAAGATTTCCACC
>CAJWWL010000287.1 GCA_913048125.1 uncultured Opitutia bacterium
GAGAAAGCCGATACCATCTACCTCACGAGCTAGTCGGTAAGGCTCAGACCTAAGTATGGCTTGTGTGTCGGGTCCGTATTTTTTTACAAGCCGAACGCACTGTGCAGTACCAACCCCGTATGTCTGCAGAAACATCATGACATCTCGCAGTGCTTTCTGCTCTTCCCATGCCCCCTTGATCTGCTTTGCCCGTTTCGCACCAATTCCAGGCACCTCACGGAGCTTGGCTGAAAAATGGGAGATCACATCTAGTGTATCTTCACCAAAATGATCGACAATCTTATTGGCGTAGACCTTTCCAATCCCTTCAACTAGACCGCTTGATAAATACTTTCGAATTCCATGCACAGTAGCGGGTAGTCTAGAAGTACAGTGTTCTACCTTAAATTGCTGGCCGAAACGAGGATGGTGATCCCAGTCACCTTTCAGTTCAAGGGTCTCTCCACACTGAACCCCAGGAAGTTTCCCTGCTATGGTTATTGCCGCCCCTCCTCCGTCTGGCGACAATTCACCAACACAAAAATGATTATCCTCATTGTGGTAAAGGATCCTCTCCAAGACTCCAGAGAGCATTTCGACTGCCTTAGACACAATCTACAGGCCAAATCTCAAAAAGAGATTAAAAACAAAGCCAGCTAAGAATTTTGAGTAAAAAAGTTTTGCGAGAAAAGCCACGATGAAGAACCTTAAACAAACCAGAGCCTAAACATGCAAGCCGAAGCACAAAAAGCCTCCCTAGAAGTATCTCCGCTCAATAATGACGGAAATGTTTCAATAAAGGTTTGTGGAGACTGGATACTCGATACGAAGCTTCCCGACAGGAAGGAGCTTTGGAATCAGCTCCCATCTGAAGCCACTGCCACATTAGATTTCGACTTCTCTTCATTAGGAAAATGGGACACGGGGCTAGTTGTTTTTCTCCTAGGCTGTATCGAGGAATCAGTTAGACGTGGGGTGCAAATTAACCAAAAGCAGTTCCCCGATGGTGTAAGAAAGCTCATAGATTTGTCCCAAGCCGTCCCCGAAAAGCAAACTGGTAGAACAGAGGAACCGACTTCCTTCCTACAGACCCTTGGACACAACACCCGTGAGGTACTAGAGGGAGTGAATACCTTCCTTGCTTTTACCGGAGAAGTCACGATGGGCTTTGCTCGCATCTTTGGAAAAAACAAGGTGTTCAGGCCTATCGACTTTATTACCATTCTCTATCAGTGTAGCGCTGCTGCGCTACCAATCGTTGGTTTGATCAGCTTACTATCTGGACTCACAATGGCTTTTGTGGGCGCGGTCCAACTACAAAAGTTTGGAGCTGAGATTTTCGTAGCAGATCTCGTTGGTCTTGCAATGGTAAGGGAGATGGGAGCTCTGATGGCAGCCATTGTGATGACTGGAAGAACAGGAGCATCTTTCGCAGCTCAACTCGGAAACATGAGAGTATCTGAGGAGATTGATGCTCTCGAGACAATGGGCATCCGACCCATTGACTTCCTCGTTGTGCCCAGGTTAATCGCGCTCATTCTGGTTATGCCCTTGCTTTGCATGTATGCTAATGTGGTCGGTATTATCGGAGGCTACCTAGTAGGCGTTCTGATGCTTGATATGTCCACACACCAGTACATCACTCAGACCTTTAAGGCTATGAGTCTGAATGACCTGTTCAGCGGTGAGATAAAAAGCATATTCTTCGGTATGGTGGTTGCAGCATCTGGATGCTTCTATGGGATTCACTGCGGGCAAAGCTCGGCGGCTGTTGGGCGTGCTGTCACGCGATCCGTAGTCACCGGTATCACATTCATAATCGTAGTAGATGCGGTTTTCGCCGTAATCTTCCATATCCTCGGGATCTGAAAACATGATTTTAGGAAACAGGCAGATCAAGGTTGATGGGCTCGAAATGGCATACGGTTCATTTGTCGTGATGCGAAATCTAGATTTCACAGTAGAGGGAGGTAAGGTCACTGTAATAATGGGAGGTAGCGGCTGCGGCAAGAGTACCTTGCTGAGGCATATGATCGGACTGCTCGAACCCTCCAAGGGCAGTATCAAGTTTGGAGACTTCGACTTTACAGCGGCTGACGAGTCTACACGAGATTCGATGAAGCAAAGTTTTGGTGTGCTCTACCAAGGTGGTGCACTTTGGAGTTCGATGACGTTGGAGGAAAATGTAGCCCTGCCTCTACAGACCTACACACAGCTCTCCTCCAGTGAAATTAGAGAGATTGTTGAATTTAAGCTCTCCCTGGTAGGTCTTTCAGGATTTAGCCAGTTTTTTCCCGGAGCAATAAGCGGAGGAATGCGTAAGCGCGCTGCACTAGCCCGAGCTATAGCCTTGGATCCAAAGTATCTATTTTTTGACGAACCCTCGGCTGGCCTTGATCCAGTCTCTTCCCAACGGCTTGATGATTTGATCCTTCAGTTGCGAGATACTCTCGGAGCGACCATCGTGGTCGTTTCCCATGAACTTGCTAGTATATTCTCCATTGCAGACCATGCCGTTTACCTCGACGCAGAGACCCGCACGATGACAGATCAAGGTCGACCTTCTGATCTTCTCGAAAAATCGCCCCATCCTGGAGTTCGGGAATTCCTTTCTCGCGGAAAAACCAACGGGTAAGTCGCAGTATAAAGTGTTGCCGCTTTGGCGTAATATGTTATGAAAGTCACTAAATTGATAGCATGAGCAAAAAAGCCAACACTACTGCAATCGGATTGTTCGTGGTCGGTGCAGCAGCACTTCTGGTTGCAGGTATGCTATTCGTGGGTTCCTCAACCATTTTCTCCAAAACTGAAAAGTATGTGCTATACTTCGACGAATCGATTAATGGACTGGATGTAGGGGCCAAAGTAAAATTTAAGGGTGTACCCATCGGGAGAGTAGTTGAGACCTATATCGGTTATAACGACAAGGACGGAAGAACTGCAGTCCCGGTGATTATTGAAGTTGAGAAAGAAAAACTCTTTGCGGAAAAAGGCTTTGGCTTCGAAGCGGGCGCATTCAGTAAAGAATTCCTACAAGGTCTTCGCGCAAAACTAGTTATCGAGAGCCTCATCACTGGAATTCTTTTCGTAGATATCGACTACTATGGAAATGAGTACCCAGGCTATTCTTTTGAAAGCTCGAACAAGGATGAACGTGTAATCCCAACACTCCAATCCGATCTTGAATCAATCCGGTTAGCAGTAACTCAGGCAGTGAGCAATGTAGGGAGTATAAATTTTCAAGAAATCACCACCAACTTCAACGCTCTTCTCTCTACTGCGCGTGGGAAAATAGAAACCATTGACGTCGAAAACCTAAATAGGAATTTAAACAACCTAAACAATCTGTCCCTGACGCTTACGAAACTAATCGAGGAAGGCACAGTGCAGAAAACTCTGAGCTCAATTGCCGAAACATCGAACAAACTTGGTGCTTTTGTAGATCAAACCAACGAGGATCTGAATCTAAAAGAACTTTCAACTGAGCTTACTGATACCCTAAACCAGCTCACAGCCATCGCGGGAGAAGCCAAGACAGTCCTCAAGGCAGACTCTGAGTTTCGCCACCAGATTACGCTAACTCTAAACGAGATTGTCACAGCCGCCCGCGCAGTGCGCATTCTAGCAGAGCTGTTAGAACGTAATCCAAATGCAATCCTATCTGGCAAGCCAACCAATCCATGAAAACTTTCCTGCCTGTATTTGCCCTTGTTCTCCTTGCCGGGTGTGTAAACCTACAACCTGTACCGGATAATTCTAGATACCACATATTAGATCACAACACTGTCTCGAATGAAAAGAAGCTGAATTTGCAAAGTACCACTCCAAGTTTGCATTTCGCTCAGGTAGATTTACCTTCTTACCATGATGGGAAAAAGCTGGCATTAAGAAAATCCCCAACCGAAATTCAATTTTCTGAGCTTCATCGCTGGGTAGAACCCCTTGAAGACTCAATCGCCAGGGTTTTGACAAATCATCTGCGTAATCGACTCAGCTCGAACTGGACATTCAGCAGCTACCCAGGGCGTCGTAGTAATTCTCAGGGATACGAAGTTCAACTTAGCTTTTCTAGAGTGGAGGGAGACAGTTTGGGAAAAGCCGTCATCGAAGGACAAATAAGATTGTTCCAGACCACTCCTGTACCTAATTTAAAGACTCAAAAGAACTTCAAAATCGATCGTATTTGGCGTAGCAAAGACACCGCTGAATTACCAAAATTGTTAAGTGAACTGATGAGAGATCTCGGTGATGAGTTGCTGATTACCTTAGAAGAAGCAATCTAACTCCTCCCAAGTTTCTCGCAGAAATCCACGAAACCGTGAGCTTGTTTGCTGATACGCTCACTAAGCTCATTCTCTGTGAAGTTGCCATCATCATCAAGCTTGGCATGTATACTCGGGATAAAGACTCGTCTAGGATAGATGTAAGCGTTGCGATAGCCGAAGACATGTTGCAAGTGTTCAACTGTACGCAAACCTGCCCACTGACCTGATGCTATACCTACGAAAGCTACTGGACGATCTTCAAATGCTTCAGGAAAAGGCAGAAGATCAATGAAGTACTTTAGTGCACCTGGAATACTACCATTATACTCTGGAGCCACCACGAGGATACCCT
>CAJWWL010000288.1 GCA_913048125.1 uncultured Opitutia bacterium
TTCAAGCGGTTGTTGTACCACTTAGGTTCGGACGCCCTCTCTTTAATCTCATCCACAGCTTCCAACCGATCCATAGATGCGGCCCTGCCATTAAGGGCAAAACTTTCTCCTGCGGAAAGCAGCTGCATTTTTTTATCCAAAGATTTAGCGGAAGATGCTCTCTTTGCAGATTCTAAACTTTTTTGGGCAACAAGCCCTGAGGCATCGATCGAGTTGAAGGCAATTTCAGCATTTGCTGTGGGAACTGGCATAGCAGCCGGAGCTGGCATAGCAGCCGATTCATCAATAGCTGAAGCATTCATGAAAACATTAGCTTTCCCTAACTTGCCAGACATCATGCGCAGACTCTTGGTTCTAGTTTTGGACTGATCCAGCTGAGCATCTGTGAAACCTATATCATCCATTTCGGCAAGGGAGGAACTCTTTATGGCCGTATCAAAGAGATATTTGAAACGGTCGGGGTCAGGAGGCAGCAGATCCTGACGGTCTTGTATGAAGCGCTCCATAGCATCCGAGCTAGTTGCACCGGCACGTGCAAGGAGGATTTTCTCCACAACGTTAAGACGATTAAAGGCCCATGGTTCAGAGTAGTGAGATAGGTCAGCGCCAAGGAGCCAATGATCCATAAATGTCTTATCTTTTTTGTTCGCGAGATAGGGCTGAATTATCTTCTCAAAGAACGGACGATCTTTGTGATAAAGAAAGAAGTTAAGCTCATGACATGAGTACTTGCTGTATTTCTCGAGCTTGGCCTTTTGCTCCATCGAGGGCCAACCCAAGACGAAACTGAACTCGTTCAGATTAGAATTCTGACCAGAAAGTGTAAGCAACAGGGTGAAAACCTTGTCCAGACTGTCATAGACCTGAAGACGCGAAGAGGTAATATCAGCTAATTCAAAAGCGTCATCCTTACCACGAAAGGATATAAGTTTCTGCTCGGATGATGGCTTTTCCGGGTCAAGTGTACGAGCCATCCGGTTCTCGCGTGAAGGTAGATCTGAAGAAGGGAGGTTTACATTGCGACTGACGATGGTCTGCGCGTCCAGCGCAACAACATGCAGGTGCTGTTGGCCAGCGAGCTTGGAGATATCCAGGGTCACAGTCCCATCCTTACCCGGCTTGAGGTTGGCAAGATGAACTGTGGGATTTCCGAGGAAGTCTAAGTTGGGGAAATCAGACTGACCGCTTCGACCATCAGCACTTCCCAGACCACCGACCCTCTTGCCCTTAGCCATGTCAGCCATCTGTCGAAAATCTTCACCCTCTTTGGCGTCTTGACGCTCAGTTTGAGTGTCGCGAATCGCCCAAGGATTCAAAAGGACCCCGGGACGGCCAAGTAGATTTCCTGGATACTTAGGAGCATTCTGGCGCTCAAGTATGTAGCGGTATTCTTCACCGATATCCCGGTCTTCCACAAAGAGGGCTCGACGCTCGACAAGTCCAACGCTGTAGGGATCTTTGGAGGTAGCTACATCTAAAAGCCTGAAGTGTGGGAAGCGTGGAGCGTAACGAGTTGCAAATACATGGACGCGTGCAAATGGGGTGGTGTTACCGAGCTGGATGACTGCCTTACCCTCTTCAACCTTGACGTCGGCAATATGGAGAGGCTCCAACAGAGAACCTTCGAGGTGACGGTGACGAGAGAAGATAAAATCCTGCTCCTTCGTCCGTTCACCATCGGAAATACGAATTCGGATGGAGTGAGCCAAATCCTTGAGATACAATTCGTAGTCCCCAGCTTCTAGATCATCAAGAACAAGGCAACCGGCGTCAAATCGGCCAGATCGGACATACGAGGAATGATAAGAACCACCCCGTAGCTGGAACAATGAATAAACCTCTGCAGGCTTTCGTTCGCGATGAGAACTGGCAAGATTGAGGCGAATTGACTCTCCAGCTTTTGCATGGATTACGCGCGGCAGATTGGACTGCCCATGACGCGTCTTTTCGATTTCCCAGAGGTATTTCTGACCATCGGCATTGCGGACGCGAATCCACTGAATTCCTGGCATTTCATTGAGATGGACTCGCCCATCTTCGTCCGACTTCAGTGTGTGATTAATAACAGGAGTGAAGTCGTTGTGCTTAAATTCCACGTATATGGGGCGGTCGACCAGAGGTTCACCGTTCTTCCCAAGTACATCGAGAACGTACTTGCCGTCGCCACTAGATAGGTGGGGCGCATCAAGTTTGAGAGTACGATCGATCTGATTGATCTGGTAGGATTGAGAGACAGAGAGGTTCTGCTTGTTGCCT
Organism: uncultured Opitutia bacterium; assembly: GCA_913048125.1. GTDB lineage: Bacteria > Verrucomicrobiota > Verrucomicrobiia > Opitutales > JABJCN01 > JABJCN01. The sequence continues at coordinate 2,257 of CAJWWL010000288.1, forward strand.
TTGCTGATGTTTTCAACCTTGGCAGTGAGATTAAAGCTGAGTGAACTTAGCTTTGCTGGGACAGAAAAAGTGTGAGTGAAGTCTTTATCGTCATCAAAATTCTCGATCAGAATTTCGGTTGAGGTTGAGACGCCTTCGTAGTCTGCTGTTTGAATGCTGAGTCGTATATCTTCAAGCAGGGATGGAGCAATCTTCCAGCCGTTTAGACGAAGAGCGGGCCGGACAGTAACAGTCGCTTTGGCGCCACGAAGCAAGGCTTCTCGGTCGACCAATAAGCCTGCACTCAGTTGATACTGTTCGGAGAGGTGATTAAAGCTGTCCAATGTGCTGAAATCTCCATCGCGAAGCACAATGCTCTGAGAACCGGGACGGTTGCTGTATGGGATGAGAATGACATTGTCCTCTTTTTCAGCAACGTACTCCTTGCCATTCATCCAGATGGTGGCTTTGGGGCGGGGCTTGTTTTGGCCATCTAATATTCGGAACTCGTGACCAGCAGGGCCAGTTTTCTCAAGGACGCGAAGTTGTCCTTTCGTCACGATGCAACGACTGCTTCGACCGTTGCCTATAAGATCGACAACAAATACTCCCCTGCCTTTGAGTTCAGGAAACTTGAACGTGCGAACAACTCGGCGCAATGGAGCAGATTCAAACTCTATTTTGCGCTCCCATGTGGCTGATAGTCCGTCGAGGGAAAGTGTGGTGTCGATGGAGGTTAGGTTTCGAGTGTAGTAATTGAATGTATTGATTCGGTAGACCTTGACCAAAAGACTCTCCACATTCTTTACGGCAACCTTGAGGTTAACAGGATCGCTTGGTGCAAAAAACTCCGGGTTATTTGGAAGAAAGTCTATATCGATCCGGTCTTTCAGGCTCTGGGTCCGAGAGGTTCCGAGCAGGGAAAACCATTTTTCTGGATCCCCAATCCCATTGACTAGTTTGGCCTCCCCAAGAAGCGGTTTGAGATAGACATCCCGAAGATACTTCACGAACCCGTCAATGGAATCATCTTCGCGGAAGAAATGCAGAAGGAATTCGCGTTCCAGGGTATCATCACTGGGGAGTTGGGACACATTTACTAGTTGCGGAAAGCGCTGCCCATACTGGAGAAGACGTGCTCCATTTTGACGCATTAAGCTATCACGAGTAGCACGCTGATAGTTACCAGAGCTTCGCGGTAGATTAAGGTATTCTAGAAAGAGTTGGCGGTCGTAGTTGCCTTGCGACTGCTGGAACTTGAGCGTCTCATGAAGCACCGTAGCCTTTAAGGTGTTGTGCGCTGGTGCAAGGCGTCGGACAAATTGAAGAAGGCGATTTAAATAGCGGGTTTTCTCATCAAGGTTGTAGCGGACATCGACATCATTACTTGGTGCAAGCCGCAGAAGGTAGGTATTGATGAAATTGGTACTATCGAGAAGCTTGGGCTTTAGTTCCAGAAGCTTATCGAGCTGGCTAAGAAGAAGTTTACGGTGAATATTGATCGAACCAAAGCCGGACGAATTGCGGTGACTCAGGTCCTTCGTAATAAGTTCGGGCAGACCTGGGATATCCGGACGTTGCAATCGCTTTAGCCAGTCGCGAAGACGATTTTCATTGAAGTCCGAGGGATCGAGCTTCCAGAGGCTCTTACTCTCAACCCCTGAAACGGAGTTATTTGGGAGAGCGCGCTTCAGGAAAGCTTCGTAGGAGATTACATCAGGGTTAAGGTTTGTAGGATGAGAGGGCTTGCTGCCTTCGACCTTGCGAGAGTGGTTAAATCTTAGGTTGAGCTCATCCTGAATGTATTTAAGCGACTTATCGGGATCCTTGTTGTAATCGATGAGGGCTTGGCGATTGAGCATTTCCCGAACGCGGCTGGTAACCTTGTAGCGCCCGGTCCACGCCTTGAGAATCTTTTCAAACTCTGCTTGGTCACCACGGTTCTGGGCATCCAGAGCATGGTAGTAGTAGTAATCCCTTGTTCCGGGAATCAACTCTTCGAGTGGAACAGAACGGTCCTCTGCAAGACTGAACTTCTCGACATAATCTATGTCGCGGGCAAAAAGGCATGCTGTGCAAGCCACAAAGAGGAACGAATTGAGATACAGCTTCATAAACTAGGGGGGGAATAAATTTGGTTGTGAACGTTCAGAGATATGCAGACACGCGTAAAGGGGATTTATTAGATTTTATTAAAATAAAAATTTACCGGCCCAAAAAAAAGCTCCACCAGCAGAGGATTCCAGCTGTTCATCATCTGGTTACTGAGCCCCAGCAAACACCCGTTTAAGAAGTAACTCTTGGACCAGCTTACAAAATAGATTTGAGTTTGGATGGTTGA
>CAJWWL010000289.1 GCA_913048125.1 uncultured Opitutia bacterium
GGCTAATCTCCTATTATGTAAACCAAATTCGGTACTGAGTGAGCGGATACAGAATAGATTATCGGTTCGTTAAGAAACCTTACAGTATGGAAAGAATTCCCGTTGCAAAGACCCTTCGGGAATGTCTATGAATTGATCTAATGAGAGCCCTAACAATTATCCTCCTTTTAACTGTTGGCCTTGAAGCATCTCAGGTTCGAAACGTGCTATTTCTTGTCTCTGACGATCTAAAAGCAAGCGTTCTGGGCTGCTATGGAGACCAGTTTTGTAAAACTCCAAACATTGATCGCCTAGCTGCACGCGGAATGGTCTTTGAAAGAGCTTACTGCCAAGGAACAACCTGCGGGCCATCACGCCAGTCCTTCATGTTTAGTAGGTACAAGGGAAAGACAGGACCCAGTATGGCTCAACACTTCAAGGATAACGGCTATTACTCAGCACGAGTTGGTAAAATCTACCACATGCGAGTACCAGGCGACATCATTGCTGGAACAAACGGGGTGGACCATGCACCATCTTGGACCGAACGTTTTAACTCACAAGGACTAGAGGCTCACACCCCTGGCAAGTACGCCTGCCTTAGTCAAAACCGATTCACAAGATCTCCCCACAACCGCGAGTCCACTAAAATGCGCGAACGCATGTTCGTAACCGTCGAGAGCGACGGAGACGGTTCTGGCCAACCCGATCATAAGACAGCCTCCAAGACCATCCATTTGCTACGCCAGCATAAGGATGAAGGCAAAGGCTTCTTCATCGCAGCAGGCTTTGTACGCCCACACTACCCTATGGTTGCCCCAAAGCCCTACTTCGCCAACTATCCATGGAAGGATATGCCTCTGCCCCTCGTCCCAGATGGGGATCTCGACGATATCCCTCGTGCCGGAATCGCTGGTAACCGCAACGCCACGAGTGGTATTGGGAAACATACCGACAACCAAAAACGTATGTGGGCCGGCTACTATGCATCCGTAGAATTCATGGATACTCAGGTAGGCCGCATCCTCGAAGAGCTTGATCGGCTCAGTCTCTACGACAGCACAGCCATTGTTTTCACCAGCGACCATGGATACCATCTAGGCGAACACACATTCTGGGAGAAAGGCAACCTTCGCGAGGAAGTCACCCGCGTACCCGTTATCCTTGCTGCCCCCGGAATAAAGCCCGGTCGAAGTCGCTCTATTATCGAACTAGTAGACCTCTACCCCACCCTTGCCTCACTAGCAGGATTAAGTATCCCCAACACAGTGCAAGGTTCTCTACTTCAACCCATAATCGAGAACCCGCAGACTTCTGTGAAGCCCGGCGCCCTATCTTTCGTCGGTCGTGGCACCTCACTTCGCACACCAGGCTGGCACTACGCACGCTATAAGGATGAGTCCGAAGAGCTCTACGACATGCAGGCCGACCCTCACCAATACCGTAACCTCGCCAAGTCCACACAGCATGCAGGCCAACTCACACAGCTCCGCAAACTTCTGAGGGCTCGTAGCCAAGCCATACCCAATAACTAAGGACACACCATCCAGCCTTTACGTAAACGCTACCACGACCTAGACGCACTTCGTGCGGCCGCCATGCTACTAGGCATCGTCTTGCACGGGTTGCTGTCCTTTATTCCATTACCTATTTGGCCGGCTCAGGACATCCACCAGAACGAAGACGTCTATGGCCTCATCATTGTTGCCATCCACGGCTTCCGAATGCCACTGTTCTTCCTTATAAGCGGCTTCTTCACAGCCATGATGTGGAAAAATCGAGGTCTTAAAGGTCTGCTCAAGCACCGATTTCAGCGGATCGGTCTCCCTCTTTTAGTATTTGGTGCAATCCTCTTTCCGATGGTAAACCATGTTGGTAAGCTCAACGAATGGAAGGAAGACACATACAAGAACCCTCGACAGCAATCGAAACCCAAAGAGAAACTGACCACATCTGGCAAAGTAGGACAGCCTAGGCCCTTTTTTGAAGCCGCCAAGGCTGGTGACCTCTCCTCTCTGAGTCATCATCTAGAAGCAGGCATTGCAATCGACAGCAAAGATGACATCCAGTTCACTGCCCTGCACTGGGCCGCAAGCCTCGGACACGAAGAAGTCGTCACACTACTGCTCGAACAAGGCGCCGATCTCCACGCCCTCGACGGTCATAGCTCAACGCCCCTTCATATCACAGCCTTTCTAGGACAACCCAATGTGGCGAGAATCCTTCTCGAACACGGCGCCGACCCCACTAGAAAAAACCAATCGAATCATACACCTCTACATACTGCAAAGACACAACGCGATATGACTGAGTGGATTGCTAGTGACATCCTCAAGATTCCCTTCAAGTGGGAAACCATCAAGGCTGGACGCACAGAAGTTGTCAGCCTTCTGGGCGGCAAACCTTCATCTCTCCTCTCGGACTGGTTCAACTCCAACTATCGCACCCATGGCAAGTTCTACTTACACCACCTCTGGTTCCTCTATGACCTACTATGGCTGGTCGCAGGCTTTTCAGCGCTAATAATTGTCCCCTCTACTGCGTTATTCAAAAACATTACACAATACTTGGCTGAATCACCTCTTCGCTTACTATGGCTTGTGCCCATCACTTGCGTCCCTCAGTACTTCATGCAAGATTTTGGGCCAGATACATCCGTCGAACTCAAACCCAACTTCATCAAGCTAAGCTACTATTTCATTTTCTTTGCCTACGGTGCAGCTTGTTACGGCCGACCGGGTTTCACTGAAAAAGCGGGGCGTTACTGGCCATTCTATTTTCTTGCGGCCTTACCCGTATTAATAATTGGGATCTTGCTATATGAGAAAATTCCTCAAAGCGAATCCACCTACAAGCCCCTCGCAGCGCTATGTTCAGCTACTTATGCCTGGCTGATGATTTTAGGCTTTATAGGGTTCTTCAGAAAGTTCTTTGCTGCAGAGAATCTTCGGGTCCGCTATGTGTCAGACTCTGCTTACTGGCTGTACCTTGCGCATCTACCGCTTACCCAGGCCCTCCAAATCTGGATGAGTGACTGGTATGTTCCTAGCCTGATTAAAATCATAATGATCTGCGTCCTTACCACTGGAACTCTACTGCTAATGTACGAATACCTCATCCGCTACACCCCCGCAGGCACGTTGCTGAACGGAAAACGCAAGAGACCTTTGAAAATCTCTCAAGGATAACTACTTACCAAATAGGTCCTTGGCAACAAAACCCATACCCAGTGCAGCTGAGAAGTCTCCACCGGCGGCCCATTCGAAACTGGTAGTAACCTTTTCAGGTTCGATGGGACTATTTCGGTAAACAGGCCATGCCCGCTCAATGAAGCCTTCCTGTATCCAACCCATGTAGCGGTTACGGAAATTTTCGCTGGTATCAGCAAGTCCTCCACCAATGACAACTTTGCCTGGGTCAAAAACACGTACTAGATCCGCTAAAGCGTAACCTAAAATTTGGCCTTGTTGCTGGAAGATTTGTACTGCAAGCGGGTCATCTTTCTCCGCATAGTCACGGAGCTGAAAAGCTTTTTCAATTACAGAGATTTCATCAGAGGCAAGAGGATGATCCTTCCATTCATCTTTAGCCACTTCGATCGAGACCCGTCTACGGAGAGCCATGAGGGAGACCCATGCCTCTGCACAGCCTTTCAACCCACATGAGCATTCAGGAAGTTCACCATTTTCCTCACGATGAGGAACGGAGATATGGCCGACTTCAAGAGCCAATCCATTCGCGCCCGCGTAGATCTTGCCACCAGGCAGAACAAGTCCTCCCCCTAGACCGGTTCCTGGAGCAACAAGTAGTAGACCTCCGGAATAGTCTGGACGAACTGCATACTCACCGAGTGCAGCGGCATTACCGTCGTTGGTCATGTAGACTGGAATACCTAAAAGTTCAGAAAGTTCATCGCGGACATTGGTACCAACCCAGTCATCGCCCAGATTGGCACGGGTCCAAACGACACCTTCACAATTCGGGGCAGGCACATCCATCCCTGCCCCACGGATTGCAGAGACCTCGATATTAGCCTTCTCAGCTAATTGTCGCAGAGCTTCCTGAAGTTGTTCGAAGGTCGTTTTGTAACCCTCCTTCACCCGACTCTTAACCTCTACTAATGCTCCGGTAGATGCACCATTAGCATCAACGAGAGCGGCCTTTACGGTGGAGCCACCAATATCTAATCCTGCAAAATATTTATTAGCTTGAGACATAATTATAAAAGTGGATCAGAAGTTGTTGGATAGGCAAGTGGGGTCAATGCTCAAGTGGGCATAGAATCGACCAAGAGAGAGTCTGACTACTTACGAAGAAAAGCTTCGCTAGTTACGATAGCGACAAGAAGTGAGCGGATTCGATAATCGTCCTTAGCAAATCGAGTAGCTAGAACATCAATGGTTTCCTCATCTGAAAAATCTAGAGAGCGACCCAAAGCATAAGTGAGAAGTTTTGCAGTTAGGGCGCGCGCGAACTTATCCTTTTCGGTCTTTAGCAGGTGCTTCTTGAGACCAACCATTCCATCAAGCATTTCACCATCAGGAAGTTTGGCTTGAGCGTCG
>CAJWWL010000290.1 GCA_913048125.1 uncultured Opitutia bacterium
GCTTCAAAAAGGGTTTCAGCGGGTAAGAGTCGAAGGTGAGATACTGAATATTGATGAACGCATGGATCTACCAACTGGTGAGCATGATGTTACTGTGGATGTCGTAGTAGATCGCATTGTGGTTCGCGAGGACCAACGCAGCCGCATTGCAGACTCTCTTGAGTTGGCTTTCAACGAAGGTGATGGTTGTGCCATCCTTCTTACGCAGATGAAGCGGGACGATGATTTCAGGGAGTCATCAATTTCTCAGCGATTGTCATGCACGGAATGCGGAGAAAGTTTTGATGAAGTGACTCCACGCCTATTTTCTTGGAATCATCCTACTGGAGCTTGTCCAACTTGTGATGGAGTGGGGGAGACTCACCAGTTCATTGAAGAACTTGTAGTTCCAGACGGTTCCAAGACTTTTCGAGGTGGTGCGATCAAGGCATGGCGTTTCGGGGGACCTCGGGTCATATCATTACGTAAGTCTATTATCCGTCAGCTATGCGAACAACTCGAAATACCAAAAGGTGCAACTTGGGACGACCTTCCAGAAGATACAAAAAAGATAATTCTCGAAGGTAGTGGAGAAAGGACATTCCTCCTAAAAACGCGTCGCGGTCGTTATCCTGCGAAGGAACAGCCTTGGAAGGGTGTCTATGCCGACCTTAAGGAAACTTTACAGGGCGCTAGTGACGTACTCCGTGCGCAACTGATGACCATGCAGGTCGCTTCTACATGCCCAGACTGCAAAGGAGCGCGCCTTAACAAACGAGCTCGCTCTATCCTTCTTCAGGGTCGTAGTTTCAGCGAGTTCTTGTCTATGACAATTGGACAAGCTGATGAATTTCTAAATTCAAAGCTCCTTAGTGATAATGGCTTTAGCCATGTTGGGGATGCGCTTGACGGTTTGGCTGAACGCCTGAAATTCCTTCGTGAGGTGGGCTTGCACTATCTGGCTCTTGATCGTCGTTATTCTACACTAAGTGGTGGTGAGATGCAGAGGCTACGTTTGGCCACCCAGCTTGGCATGGGTTTGGTTGGTGTAGTGTATGTCTTAGACGAACCTAGCATCGGTCTTCATCCGGTGGACAATCAACGGCTTATCAACTCAATGACTGGTCTACGTGATCGAGGCAACTCAGTCCTTGTTGTCGAGCATGATCCTGAGACGATGCTTGCTGCTGACACACTAATCGAGTTGGGTCCTGGCGCTGGTGCCGAAGGAGGTCAATTGCTTTTCAATGGTTCTCCTGAGTTGTGTTGTATCCATCAGGAAAGTCGTACTGGTGCCTACCTCTCGGGGCGCGCCAAGGTTGAGCGCAACTCGTCTTTGATTTCGGCCAAGAATCGTGCATTTATGACTGTTCGGGGTGCAGTGGAGAACAACTTGCAGGCTGTTGATGCTCGCTTCCCAGTAGGTCTAATGACAGTTGTCTGCGGGGTCTCTGGTTCCGGTAAGAGTACTCTTGTCAACCGTATCCTATCTCGGGCGGCGGCATGGAAGTTGAATCGTGCCCGTCAGATTCCCGGTAACCACGAGGGTGTAGATGGATTGGAGCATTTCGAGCGGTGCATCCGAGTAGACCAGGAACCAATTGGCCGTAGTCCACGTAGTAACCCAGCTACCTTTACCAAGATCTTTGACCAATTACGCAGTCTATTTGCTAAGTGTCCGCTCTCCAAGATTCGAGGCTACGGTCCGGGACGATTCAGTTTCAATGTTCGAGGAGGCAGGTGTGAACGGTGTCAGGGAGATGGGGTCATTGCCTTGGATATGCAGTTTTTGGCAGATGTATATGTGCAATGCCCGAGTTGCCAAGGTCGTCGCTACAATCGTGAGACTTTAGACGTTCGTTTTAAAGGTCTGAATATTGCGGATGTCTTGGACTTGACCGTGTCCGAAGCTCATCAACTCTTTCGTAAGCAGCCTCCGCTTGCGCGAAAACTTGAAACTTTAGAAGCTGTGGGGCTTGGTTACATCAAGCTCGGTCAACCTGCTCCGACTCTTTCTGGCGGTGAGGCTCAGCGACTAAAGCTCTCTCTTGAACTGTCTAAGCGTACTACTGGAGATACCCTTTATATACTTGATGAGCCAACCACTGGTCTGCACTGGGATGATATTCAACGCCTTCTCGATTTATTACTCAAATTACGCGACTCTGGTAATACGATCGTAGTCATTGAGCATAACCTTGATCTCCTCCGGATGGCGGACTGGGTGGTGGAACTGGGTCCTGGAGGTGGAGAGGAGGGAGGTCAGCTTGTCTATGAAGGCACCCTCTCCGGGTTGGCCAAATGCAAGAAGTCGCCAACTGCTCAATTTGTAAGGTAATCAGGACCTTGAGGCTTGGGCAGTGCTGCTAGTCTGGATATGGGCTCTAATTCCGAACTGCTCCGCAAGTTTCTCAACAAAAGGTTTTAGGTCTTTAGGGCTATGTTCGTACCAATTGCGCAAATAGGTGGAAAAATCCTGCGCCTCATCCCAAACAGATTCGTTAATGTAGTGTAAAGCCCGCCAGCCTTCCGGATACGCTTCGAAGATTGGTAGCAGTTTAATTGCCACGGCTGCATTTTTATTTCGGTCATGAGCGTGATTCTTAAAATACCGAGCATTTTCTGCGTAGTAATTGGCTAGGTGAGTGCCATCGGGTAGGCTGAATCTTTCTATGCGATCATTTGCATAATTGTTTAGATGCTCGGAATAGCTAGTCCAGTTCTGATAGGGTGGACTAGTTTTCCAAGTTTTGGCCATGCTTCGCAGAGCGTAAAGAGATGCAGTTTCGCAGAGAGTTTCCTCGAACCACTTGTTTGTGGAGTCGCCGTCCTTGTAGCGGCAGAGAATATGTCCGATCTCATGCGCGAATTGAAAAGCGTACTGGCACCAGTAGCGGTCGCTTGTATTCAGCTTAACGAAGAACTCACCTCTTGGGCCACGTTTGAATAACACAATCGGTCCCTCCTTGGATCGCATTACCAGAATAGGTCTTAGAGCCTCGGGTTCTGCATGCTGCCAAAGGGTTTCAGCTGCAGAATTAAGAACCGCCTCGATATTAGAAACATTCACTTCTCCCCAATTCGTTCCAACTACTCGTATATCCAAAGGTGGCTTCGCTGTGATGTTGCCACAGAGTAGTAGAATTGCCGTAAAGGCTTGGAGAGGCTTTCTCATCAGGATGCCGGGGTCTGCAAACTAAAAGAACCTCTAATCTTACTACGAAACTCTTTTGGAGCGAGCTTTTTCCATCTTCTAAAAAAAGTACTGAATCGATGTTGCTCTGGAAACCCGCAACGTGCTGCCACGTCCTTAATTTTCAACTCTGTATCCCTCAGGAGGTACTCTGCTTGTTCAAGTCGTAACCTTTGTATCTCCGCGTATGGACCGTGCCCCAGTTCTTTTTGGAAGCGTAACTCAAGTGACCTTCGAGAAACGCCTGAATGCTTTGCAACCTCATCAACCCCCAGATCTCTACTAAAGTTGGCTCGTATGAATAGGAGAGCTTCTTCAAGTACGGCATCGTTTGATTCAGGGCGACGCGTAGTTTCACGCTCCATAACTGGCCCCGGCGGCAAAAGATAGGAACAGGGTTCGGCCGGTCCCTTCTCTATTTGAGCTTGCAATACTTTGGCCGCTTGCATGCCAATTCCTTCAGAGGGAAGAGAAATGCTGGAGATATCTACTCCAGCAAAGATGGATTCCAATGGCGAATTTCCTACGCCTAGAACACCAATCTCCTCAGGAATCCTTCTTTCCGCCTGTTTTGCCAACAGTACAACTCTTCGGGCGATTGAGTCATTTGCCGAAAAGATCACTGTGCCTTCCTCTACCGTGCTTAGCCATTTGATTGCTTCTGCTTTGCGTGAGATAGGAAATTCTAAGACTTTACATCCAGCATTGTCTAAGACTTGTTTAAATCCAGTATTACGTAGACGTGAGAATTCTAGGCTCGGATTTCCTGCGAAAGCAAACTGCTGCCAGCCTTGTTCGAATAGGTTTTCAGCTGCAACTTGTCCTACTTTTACATCATCTACCGTAACGGTTGGTACGCTTTGGATGTTGGAGAGCCATGACAAGTTTACCATTGGTATTCTTTTCCTGCCAAGTGATCGCAACCAACTGTCGCTAATGAAGCTTCCGGCTAGTGCATCAATTCGTCCAGACTTAAATAAGTCCACCACAACCGTTTCAAAATCATAGGCTAGAGGCACTAGTTCCCAATCTCCAAAAAGAGCTGATCCATTCGACCGAAGGGAGTAATAAACCTCGTTGGAGGCGGAATAATCTAGGTCAAAAGCAAATGCTATGGTATTCATTTGCGGAAAAACGTATAATAAAATTCGGAAATACGAAAAGACATTTCAGCCAAAATCTGCTATAATCAGCCAATCAATTAATGAGGATTTAAGAGAAAAAACAAATATTAAAAAGCTAGAATCTTCACATGTTGTTTTGATTGGTCTTGATAAAATTACTGCCAAATCTTCAGAATTGGTAGTAAAATTAAATGAAAGTAAAAAATTTGGACCTTTAGAAATAAAAGTTTTGA
>CAJWWL010000291.1 GCA_913048125.1 uncultured Opitutia bacterium
AAAAGCAGTATTAACAACATCACCCATGATGGTATTGTAGGAACTTACTCCAACAGCAGCCTCACCTTTATTCAAGCCGACACCAATTTGTAGAGGACTTTGGATCTCTGGAAAACTGTGGTGTAGACCTGATGTGTATTTTTCAATTTCGAGAGCACAATGCAGAGCTTGCAGATTTGCATGGGTTGAACCGCCACCAACAACCTCCCACTTAGCTAACACGCAGTCACCAATAAACTTGTCGATTCTACCTGACCGAAGCTCGACTATGGATTGAACCTTCTCAAACCAATCTGCCATCAATCTCGTTAGCACACCGATTGGTATCGCTTCTGACATTGTTGTAAACCCACGTATGTCCGAAACTAGTACAATAATGGATCGGATATCAGGCTTTGAATTTAGAAGAGTTTCAGCAAAGACATTTCGATCAGACTCAACTTGAAATTCTTGCGTAGTTTCCTGATGAAAGCTCAGAGCAGACTCCCCAATACAAATCTGGTCCCCATCAGTTAGAAGGACAGGTGAACTGATTCTGGTTTCGTTCAGAAACACCCCATTTCGGCTTCCTGAATCAAGCAAGTAATAGTCGGAATCTCCAACCAAACGAAGAATCCCATGATTACGGGAAACCAAGGGATCTTTTAATTGAATTGTGCTAGCTGGATCTCGCCCAATTGTCATAACCCTTTCACAGAGAAACTCTTCGTCATTTCCCTCAGAATCATGAACTATGATTTTTGAAGCCACTTAGGTATGTAGTTTATGTGAGAGTAATTAAATTTCGTTTGATCGAAATATATTTCAAACAATCGGCAACTATTAAGGAATTATTGATGTCGATTGCAGGAGAAAACTCATCCGCTTTAATTTACTGTGAATCCACATGAAGTGCCTCCACTCTCCACTCGTGGATACCTGCTGAAGCACCGGATTGAAGCTGGACCTCGAGTCGGAGTGCATCCGTTCGAACCGCATCGAAACAGAGCTCATTAAAAGTATCTCGGACAAGACCGAACTCACCCTTGACCTCGACAGGATACCATTTCTTGTCCTTGAGATAGGAGAGACTCCAGCTTTCAGGCACCTTACAGCCACCATTTGGATGGTCATGAAACCAGTAGACACGAACGCAGTCTACCTCAACTGTATCTGAAAACCTGTACTGCACCCATTCCTTGCTGCCTTTGCGTGGCCACCAGGAACGGTGAACCGTATCCTTATCGCCAGAACTGCCTGGAAGGAGTCCATCTCGTATAGAGTCGTCATGATCACGCCCAACACGTGGAGTTGAGAAGTTAACTTTTGCGGAAATGGCGAGGTTGCTCGGATCATCGACGAGCTTCAATGGAAGAGGTTCCCCCCGCTTGTGTGAAGCACGGGCTCTTTTGATGTACTCTGGGTCGCGAACGCCTACGCGACTTGCCCAAGCCTCCCACTTGGCTTTTAGCTCGGCCAGTTTTTGGGAATTTTCACGGGCAAGATCTTTCAGTTCTGAACGGTCCTTATCGATAGCATAAAGCTCCCAAGGTCTTCGATGAGAAGCCACAAGCTTCCAGTCCCCTACCCGCACGGCACGATTTCCCTCGTGCTCCCAGAACAAAGTGCGTGATTCTACTTTCTTTGAATTTAGGTAAGGCACTAGACTCTGACCCTCCATGGGTTGGATAGACTCCCCTTTGAAATTAGCAGGGTACTTGGCACGAGCAACTTCAACAAAAGTGGGCATGAGGTCGATTAGATGCGTAGGCTGGTGACGAAGTTCACCCGTTGAACTTATACCCTTGGGCCAATGAATGATAAAAGGAGTACTGATGCCCCCCTCATGGTTTTCGCGCTTGTATCGACGAAAGGGCACATTGCTGAGATTGGCCCAACCTTGGCCGTAACTGCTACTCCACCCACCTTTCCTACTCCATTGATCATAGTTAGCAACGGTGTTATTTTCCCCCTTAATCCCAAACAGTCCAGTCTCTCGGGTGCCTCCGTTGTCACTTACAAACAGAAGCAGAGTGTTATCCAGTTCACCAATCTTACGTAGGTGTTCGACCACGCGTCCTACATTCTGATCGAGCCGATCAATTATGGCCGCGAAGAGAGCCATCTTGAAGTCCATGTCGTCGCGCTGCTCATCAGTCAGAGTGCCCCAACCTCGAACATCGAGCTTAGACAATGGCCAAGAAGAGTCGAGGATACCCATATCCCTAAGTCTGCTCAGGCGTTGCTCACGAAAATGCTGCCAACCCTCGCGGTACTTTCCACGGTACTTCTTTACATCTTCAGTTTTGGCATGAAGGGGAAAGTGGGGAGCATTGTGTGCGAGGTAGAGAAAAAACGGTTCATCGTCTTTTTTTCGAACTTCGTCGATGAAGTGCAGAGCATAATCAGTAAAGACATCAGTCGTATACCATTCCTTGTCTGGATAAAGATGGTTGATTGGCGTCTCAGTGGTTGGAATGACCACTTTCTCATTAAGATAGATTTCCGTACGAGGTATGACAGTGAAGTAACTGTCAATATAGCCTCGTGTACCATAGAAATGCTGAAAACCTCTTGCAGTTGGACTGCCTTCATCGCGCCATCCTAAATGCCATTTACCAGTCATGATGGTGTGGTAACCCGAGGAACCGAGAACCTCAGCGAGAGTGACAGCGTTGAAACTCAGTCGGTCTCGGTATCCCCGAAGACCCGTATCCCCAGCCATGTGGCCGATACCAGCCTGATGCGAGTAAAGACCAGTAAGAATGGAGGCACGAGAGGGACAGCAACGTCCAGTGTTATAGAACTGAGTGAAGCGAAGACCATCCATCGCAAGACGATCGAGGTTAGGCGTATTAATTTCCGAACCAAAGCAACCGATATCGGAAAAGCCCATGTCATCAGCGAAAATAACTACAATATTCGGGCGCTCCGTATTGGCACAAAGCAAGCACGTAAAATATAGAGGGAGTGCGGTTTTGAAAGTTGTTCGCTTCATGAGACTTGGTTAGGCCAGTACAAAATTGATGGCCAGAATATTTGGACGCTCTTGACAAGAGGACGAGCAAAGGGACATTGGCGCATCATGTCTTCCGTTAAATTCGAAAATGTTACAGCAACTGCCAAGGCAAATATCTACTTCGATGGCAAAGTCGTCAGTCACAGCATAGAGACTGCTGATGGTGAAAAAAAGACCTTGGGGATCATCTATCCCGGCAATTATCATTTTGGAACAGAACTTGCCGAGGAGATGGTTGTGGTTGCGGGAAAATGCACGGTCCAAATAGATGGGTCAGAAGATTGCAGAACTTATTCAGAAGGTGATGCTTTCAAGGTTCCTGCTAACAGCGGTTTCGACATTACTGTTACAGATCAAACCTTCGAGTACATCTGCTCCTTCATCTCATAGGTCTTTAATGACATGAGACGCAGGACTGCTATCGGCTCTTCTGGCCTAGCATTAACTTTTCCGTATGTTTCCAAGGCAGTTGAGCCTCCGAAAATAAAGATCGGTCAAATTGGTCTCGGGCATCCGCATGCTCACGGTAAATTAGACGCGATCAGAAAGCTATCTTCGACCTATGAATTGGTTGGCGTCGTAGAGCCTAACCATTCCCTTCGGAAATCTATCCGAGATGTGAGGTTTATACCTGAAGAGAAACTCCTTGGATCAAACGATCTCCAAGCCGTCGCAGTCGAGACTGCTGTTGAAGACTTAGCCAAAACCGCTACCAGAGTTATTGAGGCGGGTTGCCACCTTCATCTTGACAAGCCAGCAGGCCCAAACCTGTCAGACTTCCAAAAGCTGCATCAGAGTGCTGCGAGTAGGAAACTAACCATTCAAATGGGCTATATGCTTCGCTACAATCCAGCCTTCCAGTTTCTCTTTAAAGCAGTCCACGAAGGTTGGTTCGGAGAAATCATGGAAATTGATGCGATGATGGGAAAAAAGGCCTCCCCTGACCTTCGTAAGGAACTTGCTATCTACAAGGGCGGCGGCTTCTTCGAACTAGCCTGCCACATCCTCGACGCCGCCATGTACGTCCTAGGCAGCAAACCCGACAAGGCTCAAGGCTTCAACCTCCGCACCCAGAAAAGCTCTGGCGACTCCTTCGCCGATAACCAACTCGTGGTGCTGAAATATCCTCGGGCCACCGCCACCCTGCGGTGCAACCACAACGACCCATTTGGGTTCCCCCGCCGTCGGTTCAACATTGCTGGCACTCAAGGAGGAATGGAAATTAAGCAGTTAGAATCCGGACACTTCACCTTGTACCTTGACCGCTCCCGAGGAAACTACCAGAGAGGTACACATTCCGTTCAACTTGAAGGCGGCCGTAACTACGTGCCAGAATTCGAAGATCTTGCAAAAATCATCCGTGGCGAAAAAAAACTGTCATGGACGCCCCAGCACGACCTCGCCGTACAGGAAACACTCCTTCGAGTCTGCGAGATGCTGTGAAGCTTTGGAAACAAGCTACAATCGAACAGTAAATTATTAAAACGCACTCAACCTGAGTCCTCTACTTCTCTT
>CAJWWL010000292.1 GCA_913048125.1 uncultured Opitutia bacterium
ATGATCAGCCCTAGACCAATCGGAATTGTGTCAACACGAAACAGCAATGGAAGCATAAATCTGACACCAATCTCATCGATAATGTCTCCATCAAATTCACCACCATATGTACTGATTTCATTAAGTCAAACTAGAGATGGAAGGAAAAGGGATACTTATGAAAATCTAAGAGAAGATGGAAATGCATTCATCCACTTTTTACCACCAAATATGGATATGGCAAGACTTGTTGACGATAGTGGCGAGCAACTTGAATGCGGCATTAGTGAGCTGGATGAATTAAATCTTCAATATGGACGAAACGGAGTCTTTCTCGCGTCGCAGGGAATTGACCGAAAATGGAAGATGCGTCGCAACCAGTGTACAAAACGCTGGACTACATCTTGGAGTGAAATCCCTACCGTAGGCATCTAAACCAATCAAAAGCTACTCAGTAACCTGAATTTCACCTTGAACCAGGAAGCTTTCGATCAACTTCCCCGAGTGCCAAGCTTGAGCGTATGCAGGAAAAGAAATCTCATAGCTACTGACTGGCAGATCAGGATTGTCCTCCTTGTGAAAAGTGAATTTCACACGACTGGACTCATTCACGGGCGCACCGCGGTTTAGCACGTGTCGCCCGTTAATCTGACCGCGCAGTACAATCTCCGCATTAGTACCATCCGAAGCCTTGCCGTTAACTGTAAGCTTTGAGTGAGCACCACCAGCGTACCACTTACGGGCAGCAGGCGCGTAGGAGTCGGAGGCCAGAACGGTCTCGTGATCAACAGGAACGTAGTAGTAGACCCCACTCTTTCCCTTCATCACCTCTTTTGCGTAGTCAATACTCGAGGATCCAAGAGCAAGACGCTTGGTACTGAGATAGTCTTGGGTCTTGCCTAGGATGCGCCATTGGGGCTTCAGGTTACCTGAACCGGGAGGTAACGCCTGAGCATATGTACCTTTGTGCCTGTATACGTGACCCACTTTTAAGCTAACACCAGCAGCGTAGTCTTCAATCAGTCCGTAGTAATCTTCCATAGCTCGGTGGAGTTGCAGTTCACTAGGATAACCATTGGGTGTAAGCACACTATCCATATCTCTCAAGCGCAGGGCCGCGGAGACAAACTCATGCTCTCGGCCAACTACTACAGGTGGCGGTAATTTTCCATGCGGAGGCATCAGTTGGCGCGAGTTCAGTTCTCTCTCACCTCCAGATTCTTTGTATAAAATGGCAGCGTGGACATAACTGACGGAGGAAGGCAGGTTGATGTGAAACTGATTCATGAAGCCTTTTTTGAGACGCTTTGAATGAAGAGGGAAACGGTACTTGCGACCATTTGCATCAGTGACCTGTAGCCAGCAGGTCGTTGCTTTCAAGTCTGGAAAGTGCTTAAGTAGACTCTCCGGAGAGAAGGCATTTCCCCAGTTACCGTAAAGGGCAGGATAGATAAAACTGGGCATAGGATCGCTTTGATCGGGATCATAGAAACCGACAAGGGTCATAACCGAGACCCCAAACAAGTCTGGTTTCGGGGTCGTTGCCTCAAAGACTTCCATAGACTGCTTTTCCGGATTCCACTTTCGATAACCAGTAGGACTTTTAGGGTCGAGCACACCAGATTGGGCTGTCACCTTGTCTTGTATTGCACGAAGAGAAAAGGGAGTGTGCAAAGTGAATTCACTTATAGCACCCATAGGCTTACCGCCAGCCATGGCATCCTTACCAAAACTGTAGGGAAGGCCGGATTCAGGCTTCTTACCATTCCAATCGAGATTGCCGATGAGTCGGTTTTTGAATATGTGAAAGCCCCAAGAACCGTTACGAACGTGTGAGCTATACACAGGACCGCCGGGATAGTGACCAAGCCCATGATCGTGACCGTATTCGTGAGAGTATTCGTTACCAGTGGTATTACTAAGCGTCAATTGACCTCCACCGCCGCTTAAGCCATGGCGTACAAGCTTGGGCTTGGCATTACCGTCCTTGTCTTTGACCAAGTACATTCCAGAGGTTGTATGGACCGTAGTCTGACGGTATGGGCGAGGTTGTTTCTCAGTACCACCGATACTAGAGGGAATGCCGACATTCGCGAGGTTGATGCCAGTAGACACCATACACTTAGCAATCCATTGCCGCATATCACCAGCGTAGATACCGGGTTTCTCGAATGTGCTGTACTCAGTGTATACCGTACCATTAGGAAGTACTACCTTTGGAAAGTGTATGGGTAGATACTGCGCGGCAGTGTACTTGGCTACAGGTACCGTCTGAAAGTAGTTGATGGCTAGCTCTGGAGAAAGATTCTGCTTCGGCCAACACCATTTGTTAACTTGGACATCTTCAGGAGGAAGGAGCATTCCAAGTTGTATATTCTGCGTAACCAACTCCATTGGTGCCCCAAACTCGAAGTCTGCCGACCGTAACCTACCAGATGCACCATTCGAAGAACGAATTTCCAAAGCCAATCCTGGCGCCATGAAATGCCAAGGTATCACAGTCGACCACGCTCTCTTACTGTAAACAACTGCAGGACGACCATCCTTGTTGTTAGAATCATTGCGAGCACCAGCCCAAGGTGATGAAAGGCTCAATGTGAGTTCTTCACCCACTCGATCTCGCAAGACGACCTCATAGCCCCCCACTGAAGTTTTAGATGGGTAGAACAGCATGTAGGCCGCGCGGTCAGCTACAAGATGGGGGCGCTTTTTATCCCCACGCTTTGGTCCAACCAAAGTGTTCTGAAGAAAGGCAACCTCCCCTTCTAGCTGGCCGTTTAAATTAGGCTCGATTTCTTGGTTCCCCGTAAAATCGAGTGCGTTTTTCCACCAAACAGGAGGTTCAGACGAAGATACGTCCACCCCAATGGCGGATAGCAAGGTGACGGCAAGTATCAAGATGCGTTTGAGTATATTCATGATAAAATCAGCTAGGGAGGGCTACTATAGCAACTCTCCTACACACCAAGCACAAGTCCGTATTCAAAACTGAAAAAAGCCAATAGAAACATCTCGTCTGAGCTCAGAACTCTGCGCATTGAAGAGTTGTTATATCTGCCTTGATCAAACTTAACGCTCTACAGTCACACGGAAAAACTGAGCAGCACGATCGAGAGGAACCACCAACTTGATACGCTCATAGTGACTGTTGGCAAATGGCTTATCATCTGGAAGGTTGTCTTGACTGATTCCATCAATCGCTCCCTTAACGGGTGTCGTCACCTCTTCCCACAGGTCACCAAGTTTGGCGATAGATTCAATCTTTATGGTAATGTCTGCATCTTGAGCAGGCTTTAAGCGCACTAATAATATTTCCAGACTCTCCCCTTCTCTCTTCGCAGTTGGAAGCTCTAAACTACCGCTTTTAGATGGATCACCACCAAACGCATACTCAAGGAGATTGGCTAACCCATCCCCGTCCGGGTCTGCATCAGCAGCACGATCAGCCTCTGGCAATCCTTCAAGAAACTGACTGAAGGCATCCTCTGGTTCTGGATCACCCACAATAACCTTGCGCACAACTTCCACTGCCCGGTTACCGGACATGTCAGCCACATTATAACGAATAATGTATTCTCCAACTTGGCTCGTATCGACAGCATCCAAAGTACCACCATCGTCAATAAAAGGAGTTAGGTTACCATCCTTGGAATCCAGAGCAGTTGCGCCCTCGTCCTCGTAAACCCCTCCGACCTCCAATACAACCTCAGCTTCGCCAACCAAGTTAATCACAGGAGGTTCGAGATCTTCAGTGACTACGACAGTGAGTATAAATTCAGCTAAATTGCCGCTAGAATCCCTAACTTGGTAGACATACTCATAATTCCTCACTTCAGAGGTATCAGGGTCATATTGACCGTTGTAGATTTCTGTAATCTCGTCAGCGGGAAGAGCAGCACCGTAGATACGGACGTCATCCATAGTCCCAATAAATACTCGTCCTCCATTTTCCCCTGCACCAATGAACACTGGCTCGGACACGAAATCAGGTTTTTCGGGAATACCTGTTTTCTCACCAACCTGTTTCCCATCAATGTAGATGCGAGCAGTCTTTTCAGTTTCATCGCGAACACAGGCCAAATGAATCCAATCACCAGACTTTAGACTTGGAGCTTCGTTCGCCCGTTCCTGAAACAATGTTAATTCCTGTCTCGCAGAAGACTCTTTCCAGAAAACACCCCCATCCTTATTGGCTGCAACCCACCAATTCCGCTGCGAAGAGTTAAGACCGTGACTGAACAAAGTTGGGTAGTCGACAGTAGCTGCATCATCCTCAGCTTTTAGCCATGTGGTCAAAGTGAACGTGGAAAGGTCTAGCGCATCATCATCGGAAACTTCCATCCGAGCGCCAGAACTGGGAAACCGAACTCCCTGCCCTATCTTTCCGTTAAACACACGCTCGGCACTATTTTGAACTGTCACTTGCCCATACATCTCTGCAGCCGACTGAAATAGTTTCCCAGCATCAGAATCAGGCGATGCTGTGGCCAAAGAAGCAAAGGCGGGTTGTAATGTTTCAGCCTTTTGAAGAG
>CAJWWL010000293.1 GCA_913048125.1 uncultured Opitutia bacterium
CTCCTAATGAGAGTTTTCACCTAGGTATTCTCGAAAAAGCGATTAGCGCTTTTGAGGAATTTTTTGTAGATCTAGCAAGCGGTTAAGCCAGGCAAAATTTTAATCTAGCCAAAGAATCGGTCCATCTCACGCCGGTCTCTTTTAGTCGGGCGCCCCGTTCCCCGTTCTCTTACACCTAGTTTGCTATTATCTCGGACCCGTTCCCACTCTTCTTTCGGTGTCAGATCTTCCATATAGTCTGCTACTAACTTAGCCCCCACTCGTTTCTCCAGTAGACCTAGCACTTTAAATGTGCGGTGAACGCCTTCTTTGGTTACGTAAATTATGTCTCCAAGGTTGATCTCATTTGAGGGTTTAGCTCGCCGTTCACCTATTTTTACAACTCCTGCCTTACAACTTGCCGTTGCAAGAGAACGAGTTTTGAAGACCCTCACACTCCAAAGCCACTTATCTATGCGCATAAGCTGTAAGAATATCAAAAAACGCCTCCTTCCGTTTGGGGAAGGAGGCGATCTTAAAGATTAATTACCGGTTTGTGATTACCCTTGTTGAACAATAAATCTAGCTTTGCGGTCTCTCGCCATGCTAGAATTCCCACCATTTTCAGTTGCATTAAGATCTCCTTGAGAGCTAACTGAAATGCGGCTTGCTTGTACGCCCATTGCAATTAGAAACTGCTTTACTGCTGATGCACGCCGCTCTCCGAGTGAGAGATTGTATTCAGTAGTGCCTTTCCAGTCGCAATGACCTTCAACAATTACTGTGGAAGCAGCATTAGTCATCAGGAAGTTTGCAACCCTCTCTACTTTCAGTCTCTCTTCTCCGCTCAAAGATGACTGGTCGAAACCAAAATATACCGGATCAAACATATCCTTGCTTGGATCAGTGAATGCAGAGGCGTTATCATTAAGATCGCCCTCGTTAAAGAAATTCCCATCATCAATGATCGTTGGAACCTCTGGTTGACCGACTCCACCCGTTTCGTCTAGTGAACCGGGTTTAGTAAACTCGTCTCCGAGTTGCGTGGTTGTATCCTCGTCAGAGGGTACTTCTGTTTTTTTTCCGCAGCCGCTCAGACCCAGAAAAAGCCAAGCCAGCAGCCACGAAGCAGTTAACTTCATGAACTTATTCATTTACCAATCCTCAATTTTGTAGTTTGCCTCAAGTCTCTGTAAGCAGCAGCTTACGTATTCCTTAGAAGCATAAAATATCATAATGTTCAAGCTTAATTTTTAAAGTGGCCACAACAATAGTAAATAGTTCGCGACAGCGACTATGTCTACTAATAGACAACGGTTCAGTGCTACCTGGGCCAACGCTGCATCTACGTAGAGTTGCTAGAGCCTTGGAGATTCAAATTGGTTGCACCGTACATGCACTCAGCCTACTGCATTCAAATAAGGTTGATTCCGGATACCTTCAAGGATCGCCGGCAGAACTTCTTGAACCAGTTTTGAATGAAATGCTTATGGCAGGGCAACGAGAGTTCGTCATTGTTCCGCAGTTCTTTGGTCCAAGCCGGGCTTTATCCACTTACGTGCCAAGTATAATTGAACGGCTATTAAAAAATTGGCCAGATGCACAATTTCATCTCGCGAGCTGTTTGTACGATAAGAAAGACAACTCTGCGAATCTAATTGCCGGTATCTTGGAGGATCGTTTGTTAGATGATTCGCTCGATGGTGCAATCGATGATCGCAGCATCATTTTGGTGGACCATGGTACTCCTGTTGTTGAGGTTAACCAAGTGCGCCATGCTGTCGCTGCTGAGTTGGGCGAACGTCTTGGGAAACCAGTTATCGCTTCTAGTATGGAACGTCGAAGTGGAGCTGAGTATGATTTCAATGAGCCTCTCTTGGAGTCTGTTCTTGAACGTCCTGAATTAGATTCTGTAATTGTGTCCCTGCTATTCTTTTCTGAAGGTCGTCATGCTGGTCCAGACGGAGATATTTTTAAAATCTGTGAAGCTTCTTCTGCCGATAGGATTTCTATCGCACGACCAATTGGAATGCATCCTTCATTGATACAGCTTCTGGCTCGTCGTTACCATGAAGCCTTGCCTTATCGCCACTCATTGACATCCTAAATCCCAACATGCTCTTGCTCGCAGCCATTCCCAAGCTCGCTATCTTTCTTATAGTTTTTTTTGTTACACTGCTCATACTTGGCAGTTTTGTTCTACTTAGAGTAGTTCATTGGGAAGAACGTCGACGAAAGAAGATGGATCGTGAGGCATGGAACACACGAAATAAAGACTGCACATGAGCCCCCTCTTATTTAACTGTTTTTTATTCCAGTAATGGAGCCCATCTCAGTTTTCCTCGACCATCTCGCACACGAGCGGAGGCTCTCGAATTATACCCTAAGAAATTACAGTCATGCTGTAGAAAACTTTTTCCTATGGTTGCGTAAAGATATCGGCACAGAAGAAGATCTTGCTCGTCCGCTTTCTTTACAGGAACTTCAGGCACACAAATATTCTCGCAAGAGTATCCGAGACTATGTGATCGAGCAACAGCGACGATTAGCCCGACGCACCCTACACAACCATGTTTCTGGACTTCGGACTTTCTTCAAGTTCTGCCTTAAGCAGGAATGGATAGAAAAAAACCCCTTTCAGGGTTTAGTGCTTCCCAAACTTGATAAGACTCTTCCTAAGTTTCTTAACGAAAAGCAGTGTATAGAGCTTATTTCTGGTCCTTCTAAACTTCTGCAGAACGATTCTATTTCCTCTCAGCAAGCCTGTCGTGACCAGCTGATTCTGGAACTCCTTTATGGGGCTGGTCTTCGTGTTTCCGAACTTGTTGGCTTAAATTACGGAGATATCGATTGGGGGCAGGGTGTTGCTCGTATTTTTGGTAAAGGGCGGAAGGAGCGACTCTGCCCACTTGGCAAGGCAGCCATTCAGTGCCTAAGCTACTTCAAAGACAAATTTGCAACTGCGATCGGTCCAGATGATCCAGTAATTATAGACGATAAGGGTGCTCGACTTAGCATTAGGCGGGTTCAATTAATGCTAAAAGACTATCTTGCCCTAGCAGGTTTACCAATGGATATAACTCCTCACAAGCTTAGGCATTCGTTTGCGACTCATCTTCTCAACAATGGTGCTGATCTTCGCGTTGTGCAGGATTTGCTTGGGCATGCCAACTTATCAACGACCCAAGTATACACTCACTTGACTGTGGATCGTTTGAAAAAGGTATATCAGCAGGCGCACCCTAGGGCACAGGAGAACTAAAAGTATTGGATGACTGCCTTTTTCCGTAGGCGGGCTAGCCATGTGCGTTGTGCTTCTCTTGCTGCTTGGTCGTTAAGCAATTTTTCAATGCGTTCACGCACTTCGTCAAGAGGCTGAATACCTTCAGAACGTTTCTCGTTTACCTTTATAATAAAAACGTGGTCCCCGAGACGGAAGGGATTTGAGTATTGTCCTCTCCTCAGGCTAAAGGCTGTATCTGCCAATTCTTTCCGAAGCTCAGTCCGCTTAAGCCAACCATATTCACCTCCATTATCGCTTTGGTCATCTTTGCTGTGGATACGAGCAAGTTTGGCAAAGTCTTCGCCATCTGCGAGACGGCCAATAATTCTTTCAGCAGTTTTCATAAGTTGGTCAGGACCAACATCTTGGTAAGGGGCTAAGGTAATCTGTGAAAGATTCACGGACTCGTCTTGAAAAAAGAATAGTTTGTTTTTTTTGTAATACGTCTCGATTTTTTCAGGACTGATTTCTGCCTGTGTCTTACGCATACGAGAGGACATGGACTGCACTATGATCTTGCGTTCGAGTTCTTCGCGGTACTGTCGCACTGTTTGATTGCGTTCGCGAAGATAGCGCAGGAAGCGACTACGATCTCCACCAAAATCCCTCTGAATAGCATTTTTGTACTGATTCTCGATGACTGTCTTGGGGATTTGGTAGCCTTCTTCTTTGAAATGATCCACAATGATAATGTCATCAATCAGCTTTTGTATGATGTCATTTGCAAGCTGTGCGGTTTGCTTGCCAAGTTCCTGTTTGGACTTAACTCCACGAATGAGACTAGCCATCGAGGGGAGCATAATCCGCCGAACTTCTTCCTCGGTAATCACCTGGCCTTCGACAACAGCAATGATGCTGTTACGAGGAGTTGCTCCAGGGACAAATCGTTCGGCGCTGAAGGTTGGGGTCTGGGCCTTTAGCAAGCCAATTAAAGGCGATGTACAGAGGACAGCTAAAACTATAAATTTTTTCATCGCTTCAATTTCTTCAAATATTGGACGATCTCGCGCAATCTTGGAAGCGGCTGTCCACTTGTCAAACGAGGAAATCTTTTGCCTATGCGTACAAATTCGTCATCTGAGCCCCGAGGCAGTCGAAGCAGGAGTCGATTGCCCTGAGTTTCGACTCTAAGAATTTTCTTCTCCTCAGCAAGACATCGAATTCGAGTTGTAAGAATAAGCGCTTGAACTTCCCTTGGATATTTTTTGAAGCGGTCTTTCAATTCCTCGT
>CAJWWL010000294.1 GCA_913048125.1 uncultured Opitutia bacterium
GCCTCACTTACCGAATCTAAATCTTTCACATCGACTTGCATAGGGAGAACATCTATCCCATGCTTCTTTCCTAGCTCTGAACCTACATTTTCAATTTCCGACTTTTTAGTTGATATCAAAGCCAAGTGGCATCCCAAAGAACCTAGTTCATCAGCTATCGCATACCCAATACCTCTAGATGCACCGGTCACTACAGCAACCTTTTCAGCAAAAAAATCTCGCATCAGATGAGTTCCTCTAGAGCGGATGTTAATGTCTCGCTATCATACACCGGGATCACACGTGCCTTTCGATCAATTTTTCGGATCATACCGGAGAGGACGTTACCGGCACCAAACTCCACAAAGGTATTAACATTTTCTGCTCCCCTGCGGCGTAGATTTCCAGCACCTTCAGTGAAGGCAGCCATCTCATAAAATTGTTTTTGTGTCCAACGGTCAAAGGGATGGTCGTGGCATTTGTTGCAGTTGAATCGAGTGGCAAGAAATAGGTGCGTGGTATTCTCCATGGTGTCCTCAGGCTTTCGGAGGATCTTGTAGTAGGAAGCAGGAGGATTGACCTTGTTGGAACCGGAGGCAGTGAGGATTTTGCGTACAAATTCGTCGTAGGGTGTATTACCGGCAATTTCGTTACGAATCCAGTCTCGGAAAGGCTTGGAACCCTCAGTTCCGAGGAACTTCCTGTTAACCTGCAAAAGATCGGCCCACTTGTTAGTCCAATGGTCAATGTAGTCTTCATTGCCCACGAGTTTGTCAACGAGGGCGTCACGCTTTTGGCGGCTTGGAGTCTTATCAGAGAGGAAGGCTTTGACTTGATCCGCTGTCGGAGGGAGGCCAGTAAGATCAAGCTGAATACGGCGGATGAACTCGGCATCTGTACAAACACCAGATGGTTCGATCTTCATACGTTGCCACTTGGCGGCAACAAGTTGATCGACCTTGTTGTAAACTGGAGGTTCATTCCACTTAAAACCGGTGCGGTCCCCCATCACTGTAACAATTGTAGATGCATAAGCACCTTCGAAACGGGCAAGTATAGGTGCCTCACCTCGTCTGAAGGTTGTAACCAGTCCGTGACGGTCGGCCTTGACTATGTCACCATTGCCACTGCTAACAAAAGCCTCGGAGGTGACATCCCGTTTACTACCATCTGCATAGTTGGCAACAACACGCACTTGCTGAAGCGAACCGATCCTTTGAACAACGGGGTTGGATGGGAAAAGCTCAATGGATTTCACTCGAGGCGTATCTAGCTTGAGCTTAGCTCCCTGGCTAATCCACTGGCGTATGATACCGTAGTATTTTGATCCATGCTTGAAGACTTGCTGGCCTTCGTGTGGAACGGATCCAGTAGCCTTAAGGAGCATGAGACTCTTGTCAGGCGAGGCCACGTTGACTCGACGAGACTTGATGTCGTCAGTGAAAGCTCGGATGTCGTAGAGTGCGTCGTAGCCGCGTAGGGAGAGCTTAAACCCGTTTCTTCCATCCTTTGAACCGTGGCAGGTACCCTGATTGCAACCGGCCTTGGATAGAATAGGACCAACATCACGAATGAAGTCCGTACGGGTCTTTCCTCCAATACCGGAAACTTTAACCGGAGCCTCAGCCTTGTGCCCGCTGTAGGAGACGATGAGCTTACCCTCACCATTCTTGACAGGGTTGAGCATTCCTCGGGGTGTAAAGCTAGCGACACCACCCTGAACAAACAATTTGGCCATTCGAGTGATATCAACCTGATCGCCTGTAGAAAGCTTAGCCGAAAGGATAAGTTGAACGTAACCTCCCGCACCTTGAACCTCGATTCTTTTTGGCTCGATTGAGATAGAGGTGACCTTGTAGTCGCTAGGCAGAGACTCGGCTTTTGCAGGATCCTCTTCAAGAGCAACCACCCTGGCTGCCGCAGCCTCTGCTGCCTCGTCTCGAGTTATTTCAACGGGCAGGAACTTCGTTTTCAACCCGCCATTTGCAACGTCGATGAGACGCACATGGCCATCAGCACCTGCAGCAGCAACGGTCTTTCCATCCGGACTGTAACATACTGAATACACGGAAGTAGCCAGATTTAAGCTCCATAGTTTCTTTCCGTCCTCCTTGAAAGCGGAGACCATACCCTTGCCGTTGAAACTGGAACCTGCCACTAGCTGTGATCCGTCTTTGTTGAAGCGAACACTGTACACTCTGCCTTGTAGGGCTTCAAACTTACGGATGAGATTGAAGTCATCGCCTATCTTACGGGCTTTGTTGCGGAAGATACGAAAAATCTTAGGGATCCCGTCAGCGCCACCAACTAGGATTTCCTCTTTGGTTGGATGACGTTGCACAGAAAGTACCCCACCCTTCAATGCGCCGGGTGTAATTGAGGTAATGTTGTCAATGAAGCGCTCGGTCTTGAACTCGCTAAGTTTGGCAGTCCGATCACGACCAACTGAGATGATATGATCTCCCTTAAGCGACCACGTAGTATCGAATACCCAGTCGTTATGGGACCCTTGGAAGAAAACCTGCTCACCATTGCTTGCCTTAATAGCGCGCAGGGTGTTATCTGCACAGCCATATGCAAGATGCTGACCATCTGGGGCCCAAGAGATTCCGTAGGCAGTGTCAAATGTAGTAGTGGTTGATACGGCGAGTTTTCTGCTGGCAACATCCCAAATCTGGATTTCACCAGAACGTCCGGGCTGCCCACCCGCAACGGCGAGGCTCTTTCCGTCTGGAGAGAATTGTACGGACTCAATACGCTCAGAGAGGCCAACCAATCGAGCCACAGGCGCAGAACCGTCAGCCTTATGGAGCAAAACTTCGTGAAAGCCTGCAATCGCAAGAAGTTGCCCATCTGGTGAAAAGTCGATCGAAGTAATTACGGGTGGCAAGCTGTACTGCGGGGGGTTGTCTTGGCTGAAAACTTGGCGGACATTGTCCGGGGTATCATCTACTGCTCCAGCAGCAATCCATTTTTTGACCAGCTCAATTTCTGTTTCATGGAGAGGCTTACCCTTGCCAGGCATTTCGGCGTTACCATCTTTGTCCAAGCTGATGAGTTCGACAAGATAGCTCTTATCAACATCACCAGGAACGATTGCGGGCTCTTCACTATCGCCCCCCTTAATGAGACGACCGAAGTCCGTCATGACATATCGACCTTTAGCCTTTGCAGGTTGGTGGCAACCATTGCAGCGAGCTTGGAAAATGGGTCGAATGTCCTCGTAAAAACTGACCGCCTTGCCGACAGGTTTTGCGCCTTCTGCATAGAGCGAGAATGCGGCAAGCAAGGATAAGCTTATGGAAGCTGATTTAGACGTCATTGGAAGCTAAGTGGTGTAATGTGTTTGAGCTTAGGTTTAATCCCTGCTTCGCGCATGTGGCTATAATATAATGCACAAACGATTCATTTTTAGACGAAAACTATTTAGTACAAGGTTGCCAGTCATAGAGTTGAGCAAATCTGGCCCATGGAATGTGATGGTCGCATGGTTCGAGAAAAGAGTAGGTTCCAACCCCAGTAACAATTAGTTTTGCTAAAGGTTGCATTAGATAGCTTCTGTACCCATTTTGGTAGTACATGATTGAAATTAAGGACCTACGAGTCGACTACGGAGACTTCACTGCTGTTCACAACCTTTCATTGACAATCGGAGAAGGAGAGATCTACGGATTCATAGGCCCAAATGGAGCCGGTAAAACCAGCACTTTTAAAGTTCTAGGGACATTACTGGAACCGACCTTTGGAGAAGTCAGCGTAGGTGGATTCAATGTGTCTGAACACCCTAGGGAAGTCCACCAAATCCTAGGTTATATGCCAGACTTCCCACCGGTCTATGAGGATCTTCGTGTATGGGAATTCTGTGAACTATTTCATGCCGCTTACGGACTACCCGAAAGCGATAGAAAGGCACGAATCGAAGAGGCACTTGAAAAGACTAGTCTAAAAGATAAACGACTCGCTTTCTGTGGCGGTCTATCTCGAGGCATGAAACAACGTTTGCTTCTGGCAAAAACTCTGTTGCAAGACCCCAAGGTTCTAATCCTCGACGAACCGGCTAGTGGACTCGATCCGCATTCCCGGATTGAACTCCGGGAAATCCTTAAGAGCCTCGCCGCCGAAGGGCGCACAGTGCTCATCTCATCGCACATCCTCACTGAGATGGAAGGCTTCTGCACCTCTATTGGGATCATTGAACAGGGCCGACTCAAAGTGACAGGCACCATAGAGGAGGTTACCCGGCGTGTGCAGAAAGGTCGCCGCCTCCTGATTGAATTGCTGGATCCGGATTCACGTCTAGACCTCTTGCTCAAAGAAAACCCTGAAGTCGAAGACCATCAGACCCCAAAGCCAACACAGCACAACATCATGTTTAAAGGCAATGATAAGGATAGCGTCCAACTATTAGCGGCGATAGTCCAAGAAGGTATCGCCGTAAAAGCCTTTCAAGAGGAGAAGCTCGACGTTGAGGACGTATTCATGCAAGTCAGCAAGGGGGAGGTAAGCT
>CAJWWL010000295.1 GCA_913048125.1 uncultured Opitutia bacterium
CGGGCGTTATCCAATAGCTTGGTTTACAATGCTGAAAGAAAGGATGATTTACACATTCAATATACGTTGAACACCCAACTTTCAGCTCATTCAGCTCAAATCTGGCGACGGAAACCCTAGCTATAAACTCATTTATCCGCAGGATGAAAACAAGCTATCAGCAATGGGGGTTTTACCCCCGTAGAAATTGCTGGTATTCTTTCTTCCGTCAAAAAGTACTGGTTAGCTTACCAGTTGTCCTTGCGCGGGGGGCGTTCTTCGCGAGGACGAGCTTCGTTGACACGCAGATTGCGACCATCTGCTTCTTGTCCGTCAAGTGCTTCAATTGCTTGCTGACCTGCTGCGTCATCTGGCATTTCGACAAATCCGAAACCTTTTGATCGGCCGGTTTCACGGTCTTTAATGATGTTAGCGCGGTCAACTTGACCATGTGCTTCAAAGAGCTCTCGGAGGTCTTGGTCCGAAAGGCCCCAAGAGAGGTTACCTACGTAGATATTCATTAGTTTGTGTTGTTGGTTTTGCGTTCTGTTTTGAAACTACCAACTAACCAAACGCGGGGAATAATCGATAGTAGAAGTGAGGAGGGATGTATTGGATGTGGGTCGGGGTCAACAGTTTTTAAGCGCAGCTGGTTCGCTACGAAGTTCGTCGAGAATAGTTTCTAACTGACCATTGTCTTTACCTCCACCAGTGGCAAAATCAGGTTTGCCTCCACCATTTCCTCCAGCTTTCTGAAGAATACTTCGAACTATTTCGCCTGCCTTGTGGCCAGAATCAATAGCTGCCTCTGAGCAAAGCACGTTGAGGAAAATCTTACCGTTTTTTGTGCCGCCCATCACAAGAATATCCACTTTGGTCTTCTTAAAGGCACCAACTGCTAGGGATTGGATTTCTTTTGGGCTTCTGTCATCCACTGAAGTAACAAGAATTTTCAGTCCCTCGTAATCTTGAAGCTGTTCACTAAAGCTATCGGCGGTTTTATCTATTTCCTTAAGCCGAAGTGCTTGTAGTTGTTTTTCCATGGCACTGCGGTCTTTGATCAGAGCCTCCATTCGGGATTCCATTTCACCGGCAGGACAGCTTAGAAGGCAGGCAAGGTTTGCAATCGTCTGAAAGGATTCTTGGGCAAATGCGTGCGCTGGGTGAGCAGTTACTGCTTCTATTCGCCGTGTCCCTGCAGAGATTCCAGCCTCGGAAATAATTTTAAATAGACCTAATTCCGCAGTGCTCTTTACGTGGCAACCACCACAGAGTTCCTTAGAAAAGCCGCCTACATCCACCACTCTTACTTGATCTCCATATTTTTCTCCAAAGAAGGCTATGACATCCTTAGGCTTCGCATCAAATGAGGTTTCAAAGGTTTCTATGAACGAATTCTCAAGAATTCTCCGATTTATCAACTCTTCGATTTGAAGCAGCGTTTCAGTCTGAACTGGTTCAAAATGCGTAAAGTCAAACCTAAGACGATTTTCTTCTACGAGAGAACCAGCTTGCTTGATATGCGTTCCAAGCTTCTCACGCAATGCCCAGTTTAGTAAGTGTGTGCCTGTGTGGTGGCACTCAATACTTTTGCGGCGTGTTGTGTCGACATCACAAGTTGCTTTTTTGTTGGTCAGATCTAAATTGGTACTGGCATCACACTTATGAAGGTGTTGTCCGCAGTTATCTCTTATGGTATCGGTGATAGTGAAAGTTGTTCCATCCACCGAGATAGAGCCAGTGTCGCCGACCTGTCCGCCCATCTCTGCATAGAATGGGGATTCATCAAGAATCAAGAAACTTCCCCGTTCATCAGTTTGAACATCAATAACGGTAGTAGTGAAGCCTTTCAGGTTATCAGAGTTGAAGCCAGTGAAGTTGGTTGGATTATTTTCGGAATTGGTATGGGCTACAGTAATTACTTCCTTTTTCTGCGAAAGCCGTCCTCGTTCGCGCTGTTTGTCCATTTCCTTTTGGAAGCTCTGTGTATCTACGGGTAGCCCTTTCTCTCTGGCTACGAGTTGTGTTAGGTCGAGCGGAAATCCATAAGTGTCGTAGAGTAGGAAAGCGTCTTTCCCTGATATTTCTTTTTGTCCTTCCTCTGCAAGCCCGTCTAGAAGTTGCAATCCTCGCTGCAGTGTCTTCTCAAAAGACTTCTCCTCAGATTCAAGGACTTTGCGGATGATTTCAGCTTGCTCTACCAATTCAGGGAATGCTTCTCCCATGGTTTCAATTACTGTAGGAGCGAGTTTTGAAAAAGATCCATCAGGTAGTTTCAGCTTACGAATGTACATTAGAGCGCGTCTTAGAATACGGCGCAGTACGTAGTTCCGGCCTTCATTTCCCGGTAAGATGCCATCAGCGATGGAAAATGTTAGTGCTCGGATGTGATCTGCTAGTACACGGAAGGCGCAGTCGTGAAACTCTTGCGGCGATAGTCTTTTGGGGTCGTTTGGAAGAGTTTTCCCGTATGGAGCACATCCCAAATTGGTGATTTGATTGAATATAGCTTGGAATGTGTCGCTGTCATAATTCGAAGGAGGTTTGTCGAAGCGGGTGAATCCTTCGGTGGTCGCAAGGATGCCAGCAACCCGTTCCAGTCCCATGCCGGTATCTACATGATTTTGTACTAGTGGTTCGTAGGAACCGTCTGGTTGGGCGTTGAACTGAATGAAGACCAGATTCCATATTTCAATGCAGTAGTTTGAATCTGCATTGACGAGTTGACCTTTCGTATTGCCTTCTTGGGTCAGATCAATGTGAAGTTCGCTACAGGGTCCGCATGGACCAGTCTCGCCCATCATCCAAAAGTTGTCCTTTTTCCCGCCAGTAATTACGTGGACGTTAGGATCTAATCCCTCCTTTTTGAAGATGTTTGTCCACAATTCTCGGGATTCTTTATCTTCTTCTGCAGGATCTCCTTCCTGGGGCTTATAAATTGTGGCGTAAAGACGTTCTTTGGGAAACTTCCAAACTTGAGTCAAGAGCTCCCAGCTCCATTCGATGGCTTCTTTTTTGAAGTAGTCACCGAAGGACCAGTTCCCTAGCATCTCAAAGAGGGTGTGATGATAAGTATCGAGCCCAACGTCCTCAAGGTCGTTGTGTTTACCTCCTGCACGAATACATTTCTGGGTGTCGGCGATACGTTTGTTAGGACTTTTACGATCACCTAGGAAGAAGGGGACGAATTGATTCATCCCAGCGTTGGTGAAAAGTAAATTTGGTGAGGTAGGCAGAAGCGGTGCCGAAGGGACAATCTTGTGATCCTTAGATGCGAAGAAGTCGTGAAAAGACTTCCGGATTTCGGACGTTGTGAGCATGGGAGGTCGCGTTAGGAGAGGCGTTTGGCTATTTCGGTTCCCATTTCACGAGTTCCAACGCTATCAGCACCAGCTGCGATGTCGCCGGTAAGAAAGCCATCAGCAATTGTTTGCTTCACGGCGTGCTCTATGGCCTTAGCAGCATCCTCCAATCCAAAGCTATAGCGAAGCATCAGTGCCGCGCTGAGGATCTGCGCGCATGGGTTGGCAAGATTTTGACCCGCGATGTCAGGAGCAGTCCCTCCGGCAGGTTCGTATAGTCCGAATGGGTGCCCTAGAGAGTTTTTCAATGTTCCTAAGCTTGCCGATGACAACATGCCGAGCGATCCGCATATGACCGCAAGCTCATCAGACAAAATGTCTCCAAACATGTTTTCGGTTAGTATCACGTCAAACTGGGAGGGGTCGCGCACCAATTGCATAGCGGCGTTGTCGACGTACATGTGGCTCAGTTCTAATTCTGGTGCATTTTGTGCAAAGTAATTGGTAACTGTGTCTCGCCAAAGAATGGAAGTTTCTAGGACATTGGCTTTGTCTACGGAGCAGACCTTCTTTCCCCGTGAACTCGCGGTTATTCTTGCGATCTCGGCAATGCGTTCGATCTCAGACCTACGGTAAACCATGGTATCTACTGCCTCTATTTCTCCGTCATCAAGAACCTTAGTTTCTTTTGGGCGTCCGAAATAAATACCCCCAGTCAGCTCTCGGATACAAACAACGTCTAGGCCCTTAGGGATGATCTCGGTCTTGATTGGGGAGAGAGCTGTTAAAGAGGGGAAGAGGCTTCCTGGGCGAATGTTCGCATAGAGGTTAAAGGCTTTCCGTAAGGGTAGCAGAGCGGCTCTTTCAGGCTGTTCTTTGGGCGGTAAGTTTTCCCACTTAGGTCCACCGACCGAGCCAAACAATATCGCATCGCGGTTACGACAGTCTTCCAGAGTTGTTTCAGGTAGAGCTTCACCGTGTTTGTCGATAGCAATACCTCCAACATCTTTGGTCTCGAATTCTATCCTGAAATCGTAAATTTCACCTGCAGTTTGAAGGACATCTAGGGCCACATCCATGACCTCCGGTCCAATTCCATCACCCGGTAGCGCTGAAAAATTTAGAGTTTTGCTCATGATTATTACGTAGAATTATGTGGCCGCATACATCACGGATAATCTTGATAAAAGAAAGCCTTA
>CAJWWL010000296.1 GCA_913048125.1 uncultured Opitutia bacterium
GTATTGAAGACAGGTTGAGGTCCTAAGTCACCTAGACCATCTCCATAAACCTCGGTGACTTCCTCCTCTGAAAGAACTACATCGTAAACACGTAAATCATCAATCGATCCCGGAAAATAGTAACCATCGCTCCGTTTTCCTACAAAAGCATCTTCTCCTGCAGTAGTGATGGATTGCGGAATGCTCAACTCGGAAGTCTTAGCCCCATCCAAGTAAACGAAACCTTGATTATTTGCATCGTGGTAAGTGATAACGACATGATGCCATTCACCAAGGGGAACCGGGTGACTCTGTGCTGCGTGATTTACATTACCGACGCGAAGAGTAGGTAGACGACTGTTTGTATTGAGACGAAAATTCACCCCGGGGCCACCAGCCTTGGTAAAAATCATTGGATAGTTCCCAGCTCGATCCAACTTTATCCAAGCTGAGAATGAACATTCAGACGGGGCATCCATCCCTAGAGAAGTCGCGTTGCCAAGTCCTACAAAATCATTCACTCCATCGAAATGTAGAGCGTTACCAAATTTACCCTCCACCCAATCTTCATTATCCATCTGGAACAGCGTGCCAGTATGACCCTTACCAGAAGAGTCACTGGCTTCAGTCCCGTTTTTTTCGTCGAAACGCAACCACAGGGTCATGTTAGACTCACGGACAGCAGCACCCAGACAACTGGCCATAAAAAAATGGATGAAACACCAGAAAACCAACTGGCGAATGAAAGGGGGGAATAGCATTAGGAACCATTAAATATAATTACATGCGTGCGAGCAGTTCAATTTTAAAAATGGTGTAAGCAATTACATCTTTTAGCTTTCCATCAACAGGGAGTCCGGACATCAATGAAGATATGAAAAGGCATCTCATTACCGTAACTCTAATCCTAATGGGTTATGCCATAAAGCTCACGGCAATGCCTGTAATGAAATGGGATCATGGCATAGGCGCCGAAGTCAAACAACCGACTATCCCTAAGTTGGTAGGGACTATTGAGGAAGGTAAAGGATTACCCAAAGAAGCTTTATCGGTAGAAGCATGGGTACGTATTGAGAAGCCAACACGCTGGGGTGGTATACTCAGCGCGATACAAGACAATGGCAGCTACGAACGCGGTTGGCTCCTAGGCTATGAAAACCAACAGTTCTGCTTCGCTCTGGCTACGGAAAAAACGAATCGTCTTACCTACCTCAAAGATCCGGAAAGCTACTCTACAGGTTTATGGTACCATGTCGTCGGAACCTATGATGGAAAGACCCAGCGTATTTATGTCGACGGCCAACCCAAAGCAACTTCCAGCACACAGTCCGGCCCAATCTTGTACCCACCAAAACTTCCACTTTCACTCGGTGCGTATCGGGACGATAATGAAAACTATCCACTAGAAGGACAAGTTGCCTACACCGCTCTATGGAACCGTTCACTAACCGCAAAAGAAATCCTGCAGCAATTCAATGCCCGCAAACAGGAATTCCCCGGAGCGGAACCTTCACAGAACGCACCTGTACTGGCCGGAGACTGGCCGACCTACCAGCACGATAACGCCCGTTCGGGACGCACTCCTCAGGAACTCCCCTTTCCACTCCACCTGCAATGGTCACGCCAAATCAACATTCCGCCCAAGCCAGCATGGCCTCCCCCCGCCAAACAGGACTTCTGGCATAATAAATACAACCTCCAACCACGAGTGACCTACGACCGTGCGTTCCACCTTGTTGGGGACGACAACCGAGCGTACTTTGGTTCTTCTGCAGACGATCAAGTTCGCTGCCTAGACATGACCAACGGGGAAATCCTCTGGAGCTTCTTTGCCGAAGGGCCCGTAAGATTGGCCCCCACTCTAAAGGGCGATCGCCTACTTTTTGGGGCTGACGACGGGTTCGCCTACTGCCTCAACCCAAAAACTGGCAAACTCCTCTGGCGCACAAAGGCCAATACTAATCCATCGCGTCGAATCCCTGGAAATAGTCGACTGATCAGCCCATGGCCGGTACGCTCATCAATCGTTGTTGAGGGTTCAGTTGCATATCTTTGTGCAGGACTCTTTCCAAACCAAGGCGCCTGGCACTTAGCCTTAGATATCCATACCGGTAAGATAGTTGACAGTAAGCCCATACAATTCTCGCCACAAGGCTACCTCGCCCAACGAGGTGGACAGCTCCATATTCCCACGGGCCGGGACCGCAAAGGTCGTACTCTAACACCATCTCAACGCCGTTCCAAAAGTAAATCCCTAGCCAGACCAGTGGAAAGCCCGCGCGAGTACCCCTTTTCAGCCATCGCCACCCCCACCCACAGAATTGCCGGAGGTGACGGTGCTATCGCTGCATTCCAAACCGAAACGGGCGAAACTACATGGAAGGAAGAAGTACCGGGACGAGCCTACGGACTTTCGATCATTGGTGGCAAACTAGTAGTCAGCACAGATGATGGTACAATTTTATGTTTCGGTCCGGAAAAGATAAAACCAAAGCAAATCCTCCGCGAACACCCACCTCGAATTAACCAACCTCCACTTGAACAAGTATCCGCAGCCAAGGAAGCACTCACAAGTTTACAAGGCTATGCTCTCGTTCTTGGCGCTACCGGCACACAAACACTCCGTAATCTCGCTAATTCCACTCAATTCCATGTCGTGGCCGCTGTTTCTGACATACGTCTGGCAGCAAAGCTTCGGCGTGAACTTAACGAACAGTTATTATACGGCTCTCGCATTACTGTACAAATCCTCTCATCCAGCCAGTCACTTCCCTATTCAGACTACCTCTTCAACTGTATCCTCGAAGATAAACTGGGTTCACCAGCACCTGATTACTGGCAAAAAGATATCCCTCGCCTACTCCAACCCCTCAACGGAGTCGCTATCAACCGTGCAGGTATTCTAGAGCGCGGCAAACCAGTAGACGGCGCAGGAGAGTGGACACACCTCTATGCTAATGCAGCCAATACAGCCTGTAGCATGGATCAGCGCACATCCGGCACACTTAGCCTGCAGTGGTTCGGACTCCCAGGCCCTGAGAAAATGCTGGACCGCCATCACCGTTCCATCCCCCCGTTATGGAAAAACGGACGTCTCTTTGTTCCGGGCAATGAACGCGTCTATGGAGTTGACGCATACAATGGAACCGTGCTCTGGGAAAGAGCAACCCCAGGCTCACGCCGCGTTGGTATCTTCAGAGATTGTGGATCCATGGCCGCATCGGCCGAAGCCCTTTATGTTGCAGCGGAGGGAATATGCTACGCGCTGTCACCTGAAACAGGGAAAACCTTACGCACATTCGAAGCAAAGCACCCAGCTGGCGATTCAGTTCACTGGGGGCTTGTAGCCTACACGAAAAATCTACTCGTGGGTTCCACAACACGTCCTAACGCATCCCGCAAAACCCATAGCATGGCTACCATTCGAGAAGGCACTTATTGGGACAATCGGCCGGCCATAACCAGCAATAGCCTCTTCGCCCACGAACGCAAAAATGGAAAACCGAAGTGGCAATATATCCCTGAAACTGGAGCACTTTTAAATCCGAGCTTCACCCTAACTGAAGACAAGGCGTATTTTCTTGAGAGTCGCAATCCGGCAACGCTTCAAGCCAAGGATGGGCGCGCCACTTACGCACAGTTTGTTGAATCTCATGGAGCTGACCTTGTGGCCATTGACTTAGTCACTGGCAAGGAGGCTTGGCGACAACCTCTTCAGTTTCCCAAGGGTGTTCAGAACAGCTCGCTACTCTGCGCCAAGGGACGACTTGTACTTCAATACTCCCGTAACGACAAGACGGTCCGCTATGACTCCCGTGCCTTCGACTCCAGTTCAGGTAATCTCCTATGGACACAAACTCAAGATAACCGCAATCGCCCTGGTGGTGACCACGGAGAGCAAGACCATCATCCCGTTGTCATCGATGACAAACTGATCATCGAACCCCTCGCCTATGATCTGGCTACCGGCAAGCGCCTGCCTGAGTACGACCTACGTCGCCATGGCCACGGATGCGGCACAATGAGCGCCTCTGCGAGTTCCTTATATTTTCGAGCTACCAACCCAACTGAATATCTTTTGGGCGAACGCAAATTGCGCCGTATCACAACCGTATCCCGTCCGGGTTGTTGGATTAACATAATTCCTGCCGGTGGACTTGTCCTAATACCGGAAGCCTCATCAGGATGTACCTGCGACTTTGCCGTACAAGCCTCCATGGCGTTTCTGCCCAGCGGCAAACCCCAGACAGAATCCACGAAGTAATACAGACCAATTTCTGCTTAATAAACCAATTCCTTAATAATTCCTCCGAAGATTCATATGAAGCTAAAAACTCTTCTCGCCTTAGCGGCGGCAACCAACTTACAAGCCACCGAATTTAAACCGACTTCCCAGAATGATTTTATCTCCAAGGAGGCTAAACTAGAACTTCTATGGTCTGATGCAAAGTTCACGGAAGGTCCAGCCGTCGCTCCCGATGGCTC
>CAJWWL010000297.1 GCA_913048125.1 uncultured Opitutia bacterium
GCAAAGAAAAGTTCGACAAATACTCTGGGCAATCGTTGTTTCGACCTCAACTGCTTAACTCAAACATCCGAGACTAATATTAAACATGAAAAAGACCCTGACCTTGTTCCTGAGTGTTATACTTTTTGCTGTATCATCCACACTTTTTGCCAAGCCTAATGTAGTACTCATCATCACTGATGATCAAGGGTACGGAGACCTGGGTTGTACGGGTAATCCTGTGATCAAGACTCCGCACACTGATAAATTGGCTAACGAGTCAGTCTGGTTACGCGACTATCACGTTGCCCCCACTTGCTCACCAACTCGTGCCGCGTTAGTCACAGGGCACTGGACGAACCGGACTGGCGTTTGGCATACCATCATGGGGCGCTCTATGCTCCGTGCGAATGAGGTAACCATTGGACAGATGCTCAAAGACTCGGGGTACCAGACAGGTATGTTTGGTAAGTGGCACCTTGGTGATAATTACCCATACCGACCGGAGGATCGAGGTTTTACCGAGGTATATCGTCATGGTGGTGGCGGTGTCGGTCAAACTCCTGACGTGTGGGACAATGCCTATTTTGACGGTGGATATTTTCACAATGGTGAAATTGTGAAGGCTAAAGGTTTTTGTACCGATGTTTTCTTCGATGAGGCTCACAAATTTATCAGAAAGTGTGCAGGAGAAGATGAACCATTTTTCGCCTACATCAGCACCAACGCTCCTCATGGCCCCTTTCATTGCCCGCAGAAGTACCTTGATATGTACAAGGGGCAGAATGATCGAATCGCTTCCTTTTTCGGTATGATCACCAATATTGACGACAACCTCGGTGCGACTCGTAAACTTCTCAAGGATCTTGGCATACACGATGACACAATCTTCATCTTTACGACGGACAACGGTACAGCCAGTGGTCGTCAAATTTTCAATGCTGGCATGCGAGGCCAAAAGGGGAGTGAGTACGATGGTGGTCACCGTGTCCCATTCTTCCTGCACTGGCCCAATGGAGGAATGGACCAAAAGCATGTAGTCAATACCCTTTGCCACGCTGTTGATATTGCCCCAACCCTGCTTGAACTTGTTGGTGCCAAGAAGCCCTCCAAGGTTAAGTTTGACGGCACTTCGATAAAGAACCTCTTGGATTCCAATAAAAAGGTGCAGTGGACTGACCGCATGCTAGTTACCGATTCTCAGCGTGTTCGAGACCCGATTAAATGGCGTAAGTCCTCCGTCATGTCTCAGCAGTGGCGACTCGTAAATGGTACTGAATTGTATGAAATAGCCAAAGACCCTGGCCAGACCAAGGATGTTGCTAAGGAGAATCCCAAGCAGGTGGCTAAAATGCGTGCGTTCTATGATCAGTGGTGGGCCGAGTTGGAGCCAACTTTTGCCGAGACAACTGAACTTCACATAGGCCACCCGGACCACCCAGTTGTTTCCTTGACCAGTCATGACTGGATACAAAATGGCCTCACTCCCTGGAATCAGGGTCATATTCGCCGCGGTCCCTCGCAAAAAGGAAAAATTAAGCACGATGGTCACTGGGCTTTGAAAGTACTCAAAAAAGGCACTTACGAAATCGAAGTCAGGCGCTGGCCCGCTGAGTCTGGAGTTGCGATCAACAAATCTCTACCACCAGGCGCTAACGTTCCTGGTGCGTCACAAGCTTTTCGAGCAACTCAAGGAGTCGCTATTGGCGCGGAAAAAGCAACCCTACGTATTAACGGGAAGGATCTGGAAACCAAGAGTGTCGCTTCCAATCAGGCCGCTGTAACGTTCACAGTAGAACTGAAGAAGGGCAAACATCGTCTTTCCCCATTCTTTCATGTGCCAAATGGTGAGTTGGGCGCTTACTACACCATAATCACAACTCAATAACGTTAGCTTCAGTGCTTCGTAATGCAGCGGTGTAGGCTCATTAGGGCCAGTGCTGTTCCATACTGCTGGTGGTAGTCGTAAAAAGGGAAATCCCACCACGAACCATCTTTTTCCTGCAGTGGCATTAGAATATGGGCAAGCTGTTCTTGGTATCGTGACTTGTCTTCATGAGGTAACGCTTCGATGCAATAAGCTGCATAGTAATGACCGTAGTAGAAAAAGTAGCCGGCCACGGCAAACCATGACTCGTGTGGAACAGGGCGCTTACGTCCAATGTCTAGCCACCCGTTGCGCACAATCAGGCGATCGAGGCAGGTCTTATGGACTTCTGGTGTGATGGTTTTATCGCCCCAGACCTGAAGGCCAATGTTACAAGCATGAGAACGCCCAAGGCTTCCAGCTGGACGGTTGATACCTCGTCGAGGCTTCCACTTCAAATATTCACCATAAAGATAACTGTGGTCGGGAAGACGTTGGCGCTGCGTTGCTGCGTAAGCTCTTTTTACAATACCTTCAGGTGGTTCGATGCCGTATTTTTTCGCTTCATGTAGGGCGAGTAGAACAGTACCGTTTACGAATGATATAGAACTGCTGGCGGGTTGTTTAGAGCCGAGTCTAAAGTCATAATATCCCCAACCCCCGTCTACTGATTCGTATCTTTGCAGCATTTCAAACTGTATGCGTATGAGTTGGTCGATCTGTGCTTTTCTCGCACTATCTCCAATTGAGCATTCGCCCATCCGAACTAGAGCCTGAATGCCGTATGCATGAGCCCAAACATTGTAGATCGCAACGCCTGTAGCACGCCGAAGATGGGGTAGGTGTTCAAGCAGGTATCCCTCACCTTTTTTTATGATACCCTTGTAAGATGGGTCTTTGCTTTTTGTTTCGATTAGTGCGGATACACAAAGAGCCGTAATTGCGAGACGGAAGGCACGGTGAGACCCAGGGACTGGTGCAAAGATGTTGAGTCCTTTAGTCTGCCGAGCTGAGCCCCATGAACCATCTGGGTTTTGATCAAGCCTGAGAAATTCGGTACCCAGACTGATGCTAGTCTGTATGCTTTTCTCTGACGGAGGATCGATCTTGGGTAGGCTTTGAGATCGTTCAATCTCTGCGCAGGTAGCCTGTACAAGCCCAAGCAGGGTTAGTAATCCCAGCGTTTGGCGGTATAATGCCGTATTCACTTGCTTGGCTTTTCCAGAAGAACTTCGGCGCCAGGTCGAAGGCCCTTCAAAACCTCGATCTTATTTTCGTGGCGATTGCCAATGCTTACTTTTTGCCTGCGTGGGTTACGATCCTTACGATAGACATTTACGAATCCAATTTTAGGCTCATCTCCTTGTTCGAACGCACTCTTGGGGATCCAAATTGCCTTTTCTTGCTCGTAGGCAACAAAAGTTATCTTGGCGGTCATGCCTGTACTAAGTTGGGACTCATTTGGTACTTTGATTGTGAGTTTCAGCGCATGCTGACCAGGAGAATCAGGTGTTTTAGAGACTTCGCTAACTGATGCTTCCAAGATGGTGTCAGGAGAAATTGTAGGGCGTACTTCAGCTTTTAGCCCTTTGGATAAATGCTTGAAATACTTCTCTGGGACTGAGGTGTGAAGGTTTAGGCGGCTGTTTGAAGGTACAATTGTCATGAAGACTTCATTAGGCTTAAGTACACCACCCTTGCGGAGTTTGGGGTCTACACCAGAGGCCCCTGACCATTTTCCTTGGTCAATGGTACCTCTGAATAAAGTGCCAGCAATAGGAGCTGTAACCCGCATTTTACCTAGGTCATCCTGGAGCCGTTTATGGTTTTCCTTTGCCTGTTCGTATTGAAGTTTGAGCTTCTGGACTTCAATCTGCTTTTTGATGAGACCCACTGGATGAGTCTTGCGACGAGTTTGAAGACTGAGTTCGCTCCGACGAGCACCTTCTTCTGTTTCAAGAGTTTCTCGGGGTATTTCAAATTGAAGACTCTCTGTTTTACGAATCTCCGCACCCTTCAAGGTAAATCTTGCTCGTTCAACAGAGGCTTGAGCACGTTTAAGGATAATTTCTTCTGTCTCCTCGGTTAGGTCGTCCGCCTCGTACATTTTCTTCAACTGCTTGAGCTCCTCTTCCACATAACTGAGGGAATCTTTCGCGCTTTTGAGTGCGGCTTCAGCTGATTCCTTCTTGTGAGGAAGTTGGGTCTTTCGATAGAAATTGAGATCTTCCTGAGCCTGTTTGTTTCGGCGTTCAATAGCGGCCATTTCCAAAGGAGACGTGTTTTTCTGAAGTTCTAGTTCAGCTTCAACTACTTTAAGGTCGAGGGCTGTGACCTCGAGCTCTAACCGAAGATCCTTAAGTTTCTGCTCTATTTTCTCCAGGTCTAGTTTAACAAGAACCTCTCCTTTACTTACCTCAGCACCATGCGATAGGGCTTCAAGAACTGTAAGCATACTCCATGACTGGGTGTCGATGGAGACTTCATGGAGGTCGGGCGCAGCAAATGAGCCGTCGGCATCAAAAGTTATTCTAAAGAGGGAGGGAGCTACCTTATGAG
>CAJWWL010000298.1 GCA_913048125.1 uncultured Opitutia bacterium
TGACTCCAACAGGGCATGAGGTTGAGACAGATAAACCTGTCTGCATACGTTTTTTGGAGATCTAAGCACTCTCAGCGCTAAAGCAAATATTGCACGTAGACAGTCGAGTTACCGCTCGATGATAAGAAACTTTTGGAGTGTGATGTTAGACTTTTCCGTAAGTTGACCATCGGGCCA
Organism: uncultured Opitutia bacterium; assembly: GCA_913048125.1. Taxonomy (GTDB): domain Bacteria; phylum Verrucomicrobiota; class Verrucomicrobiia; order Opitutales; family JABJCN01; genus JABJCN01. The sequence continues at coordinate 178 of CAJWWL010000298.1, forward strand.
GAAGATCTTAATTTTCTTCAACTTGTCAGACTTGCCGGAGGAGAATTGTAGCGCTGGAGAAGACTGGGCGAGATAACTACTGCCCGCTCTGATTTCATCTGTTTGGACAAGACCGTCTTCAGTTGAAACAACTACGCGGGCACCGATTGCGGTAGGATTGCCTTTTGAGCCTTGTAGGCGAAGGGTGAATGTACCTTCTGTACCTTGATTCAGGAAAACGATTGGGTTGGCATTATTTGCGGTAGTGATGAAGTCTGGTTTCCCGTCCCTGTTTAGGTCGGTGGTGGCGAGGGCTTTTGCATCGCCGTAATGTATGAGACCGCTTTCTTTAGGCCATATGGGTTCGAATGTACCATCTCCGTTACCTCTGAGCAGTAAACTCACTCCACCATCCATTCGGCCGGTCTCGTGTTGGTTCCCAAAAAAGTTCTGAAGAAGATAGAGATCGGCTTTACCATCGCCATTGATTTCAGTCAGACCTATCCCGAAGCCTGGTGCAATCTGAGCAAGCCTTGGCAAGGGTTCAAAAGTAAACTTAGCGGAACCGTTGTTGAGCAAAATGCCGGATTCAAGAACCGCTGCCTCAAACTCATGAGCGTCATCAAGGCATTGTCTCGTGTAAATTTGAGGTAGCGTGGCCTTCGCAAACTCAACGAATTTTTTGTACTTTTGGCCGAGGTGAGGAAACGCATCGGTAGAGCAGCTTTTTCCTCGCACGGGGTAGAGGGTATTGCCCTCCCAAAGAGCTTCCACAAAGCCTGCTCGGCCGTTGGGGGTGAACTGACCATAGAAGGCGACCACCGGCTTTCCGGGCTTGATATGGTATTTCGTGTTCAGCCCAAAGTTTGAGACTGCATAGTCGATGTCTCCATCGTTGTCGATATCTCGGGCGGTGATGCCGTTCCACCAACCTGTGTGCTTGGATAAGCCTGCATCTTGGGTAGCTTCTATGAGCTTCCCCTTCTTGTTTAAATACAGATGTATTGGGCCCCACTCGGTAGTTACGAAAAGGTCTGGCCAGCCATCCAAGTCGGCATCGCTCCAGAGAGCACTCGTCACTAGACCGAGTTTTGGGAAGGTTTGAGGGACTTCCGCTTTGGCAGGAGTGAACTTGCCCTTGTCGTTTAGATACAGATGGCTATCAGGAGGAAGTGGGTACTTTCCTGGAATCACGCGGGAACCCACAAAGAGGTCAAGGTCACCATCTCGGTCGAAGTCGCAGGCTGCTACAATACTGCTACTTTGGCGAATACTAGGAATGATACCATCAGGAGCTTTCGTAAGTGAGCCTTTACCGTCGTTAATGTAAAGTCGGTCCTGTAGGACTTCGTCGTCGGGTTCGCACTCGACACTCCCGCTGGCTACATAAAGGTCGGCATCACCATCCGAGTCTGCATCAAAGAAGAGTGCCCCCATATCCTCGTACATCTTGTCTTTTTCAAGGGCTGGCTGGCTAGAAGCACTAAGTTGACCTGTTTTTTGGCCGATGAGGATAGTTGCAGCCTGTCCAGAAGCTCCACCAAAGAAAAAGTCTTCGAGGCCATCGCCATCAAGATCCCCAATTGCTGTAGCTGGTCCTAGTTGCGAGTGCTTGTAGGGAAGGAGTGGTTGCCTTTCGTAGTCTTCGAAATTAGCTTCTTTGTGCCGAACGGCATGAAGAGTGGTCTTTGTGAAGATAGGTTTTGCAGTAGGCTCAGGTGGCCGTTGTGGGCCTACCTTAGCCTTTGGCTCATGTATTGTAAAGTGGCGATTGGCAGGCAGGTCCTGAAGGACTTGTTTTGTGCCGCCAGGCCAGTGAATTGTCATCTTTTGGATACGCTTGGACTTGCCGAGTCCGAAATGTAAAATCGGTTCATTGCTGGATAGGTAGCCTGTGTAGGGGTTGTGGTAGCGAGTCTGGAGGCCTGCTTCTGTCTGGATGTCAACCTTGGCTCCGATCCCGTAGTGATTGGTAAGGCCTTGGAGTCGGAGGGTCACTCGATTACCTCTCGATGTGTTGCGGTAGATGTGAACTGGCTCGTCTTGGTTAGCTACAATCAGATCGGGACTACCGTCACGGTCTAGGTCTGCTGTAGCTGCTGCAAAGCTAATCCCATAGTGGGCAAGGCCCCAGTCATCTGCAGTATCACTGAAGTGTAGATTGCCGTCATTGCGTAGAGCAAGGTTACGGTCTTTCTTGGGAGGAGTATTGCGGTATATGTCGAACTCTTCGCGACCAATCAGCCACTTTTCGTCAAGAGGCATATCAGAGTGGGTGAAGTTTCGACTCATGCCGTTGGTGACGTATAAGTCGGTCCAGCCATCGTTGTCGAAGTCGGCAAACTTTGGTGCCCATGACCAGTCGGATTTGGCCACGTTTGCCAGATAGGCGGCCTCAAGGAAGCGTCCTGTACCTGTATTCAGGAAAAGAGTGTTCCACATATATTGTGTCGGCACATTGTTCTCAACGAACCATTTACGGTCATTCATTACCCCCATTGTGGTCTTTTCAAGAAAGTGGTTGGTACCAGCCATATCTACGCAAAAGTAGTCAATGAGCCCGTCGTTATTAATGTCGGCAATGTCGGCTCCCATAGAGAACCAAGTTGTGTGGGGGACTACGGATTGCGTGACGTCAGTGAAAGTTCCATCACCGTTATTACGATAGAACTGGTCGACATCATTCATATCGTTGGCTACGAATAGATCTGGGTAACCATCGTCATTGTAGTCATACCATGTCGCAGACAGGCCTCGATGTATGTCACTTATTCCAGACTGAGTCGTCACATCTGTGAAAAAACCTTTTCCGTTATTACGATAAAGGTGATCAGGGCGACCGACAGTTATTATCTTGTGAAATTTTCCTGCAATGCGCTCAAATCCAAAATATTTACGAAACTGGGGAAGGATTTGAGGCTGATTATTGACCATCTCAAAAGGTGGTTTTTGTGGACGTCCTCCTTCGCGGTAAAGGCGATTGCATTGAACATATAGATCGAGATCACCATCTAGGTCGTAGTCGCAGAAATAGCCCATCAGGCTGGAGTCACTGAGAGCTAGTCCACGTTGTTTCGCTTCCTCTGTGAATTTTCCGCTACCATTGTTGAGAAACAACTGATTCGGGGCTTCGTAGTTGCAAAGGAAGAGATCAAGGTCACCATCGCCATCGATGTCGGCGAAGGATGCACCTCCACTCCAGGGGTTGCCTAAAGCCAGTCCGGATGTCTTGGTCGCTTCTTTAAATTTCAGTCCTTCAGATTGAAGATAGAGGCGATTAGGTGTGGCACCGTTTGTGAGAAACAAGTCTGTGCGTCCATCTCCATTTACATCCCCAGCTGCTATGCCACCACAAGCAAAACCAGATGAATAGAGACGTCTGAGTTTGTGATCAGCGACGAGCGGGTTGACGAAGTTTACACCGCTTCTGGTAGCCGATATTTGCTCGAAAAGGGTAGTGCTACTCGAGGTCTCTTGCTCGGCGAGTTGCTGTGATTCAACGCCTTCTGGCATCGTGTTTGCATCGCCTTGGTAGATAGCAAGCAGTGCACAAGCGATAAATATACTGTGGATGACTCTTCGCATTGGGGGGAGAGAACGCGAGTCCTGAGGGATTTCATATTTAATTATTTTGCGGGTTATGTTGTCAACTGTCTGTTATTATAAAATTATCACTTGCGCACGGCAGTCTATCCTCTACATTCTCAAATTGTTCCTGCTTTCATCCCCTCCTTTGTGGACGATCCCGTATCCATAGAATTCGCTCAACTGCTGACTCAGTATCAGCGGCGTATCTACGCGTTTATAATGTCTCTTGTGCCGGATCCTAACCAAGCCAACGATATCCTGCAGGAGACTAACTTGGCTCTTTGCAAAAGTGCATCTAGGTATGATCCCGAAAAGAATTTCCTAGCTTGGGCATTCAAGATTGCACGTTTTCAGGTGCTTGCCTTCCTGAAAAAGCAGAAACGCAGTCGACTCGTTTTTGACGATGAATTGCTCCTACAACTCGCAGATGATGCCGAAGAGGAATCTGCACACTTTGATGACATGCGCAAGGCGCTCAATATTTGCTTGCGCAAGTTGCCCAACCGCCACCGTGCACTTGTTGAAGCGCGCTACGAAGATGGTGCTACCATTGACAATGTGGCCAAAGCCTTTCGGCGCAGTGCAGGCGCCGTTACCCAGGCTCTATTTAGAATCCGTTCCGCTCTTTGGAATTGTGTCGAACGCGAAA
>CAJWWL010000299.1 GCA_913048125.1 uncultured Opitutia bacterium
TAATGGTATGGCAGTTAGTGTGATGAGGGTAACTCTGAAGTTCAGAAGAAACAAAAAGAGAATGACTGCTACCATTATCGCACCATCACGTAAGGCATGTTGGAGATTGCCAATGGCTAGCTGAATGTAGTCCGCCTGTTTGTAGATGGGACGTATTTCAACGCCTTCGGGTAGAGTTCTTGCCATCTCTTTGATTGCAGTTTCTACCTTTTTTGTGAGCTGGATTGTGTCAAAACCTGGAGATTTAGTTACGGTTAGAATGACGCCCGGGTGTCCCTTCGAATGAGACTCAGAGCTGGCACTATCCTTATGCTTATTAAAGCCCATTCCGGCGTCACCACGCATCGGTTCAATATCCCAGACTATTTCTGCTACATCTGAGATTCTAACAGGCTGTCCATTTTTTTCTGTTATCACAGTTTGTCCTATGCGTTCCGGGTCGCTAGACATCGCCAGATTTCGCACCATTACTTCTTGTGGTGTTTCTGTTAGGAATCCTCCTGTTGTGTTGCTGACAGCCTCTGAAATCGCTGTGCGCAATTGCTCAAAGCTGATATTTAGAGCAAGCATTTCTTCTGGTTTAGGTTGCACTTGGAGTTGTTTAACGCCACCTCCCATAGCTAGAACCTCGGCGACTCCGGGAATCGACTTAAGGCGGCGTGCTACAGTCCAGTCTGCAATTGTTCGAATTTCTCTTGGTGAGATCTTTCCTGTTGGGTCAGACATACCAACAAATAGAATTTCTCCCATAAGGGATGCCGTTGGAGTCATGTAGGGTTCGATTCCCGAAGGGAGACTGTCACGAGCACTGGAAAGGCGTTCCTGTACAAACTGGCGTGCTTGATAAATATCAGTGTTCCACTCAAATTCTACGTAAATTAACGATAGCGATATGTCGTTAACTGTCCTCAGGCGAGTCACCCCGCTTACTCCCATTAAAGCATTTTCAAGAGGGACTGAGACCAGATTCTCCACTTCCTCCGGTGTGTATCCCGGAGCTTCTGTTAAGAGAGTCACAGTGGGTTTGGTCAGATCAGGTAGGACTTCTACGGGGAGTTCCTTCAATCTCAGCAACCCAAGGGCAAGTACGACTACCGCCAATGCGATCACAAGACCGCGTTGAGCCAGGGAAATACGTATGAGTCTATTCAGCATCTAGATCTCGGTTTGGCTTACTGAGCTCTGTTCCAGCGACCTTGAAGTATGGCTAGCATCAAAAAACCCACGGCAATTACCACGGGTGTGATCCATTGGTTTTTATTTATGTTACTTGTGCTTGAGCCTGTTTTTTCTGCAGTTCGAGCAGCACGTTGAGCAGGTGTCATTTCGGAACCATCTTCGTTATGTTCATGCCCATGAGCTGCATCTAAAGCTTCTTTCAGAGATAAACCACTACCACTGCCTGCATGATTTAGGCTGTAAGCCCCATTTACGACAACATCATCTCCAGGGAACAAACCACTAACAATTTCACTGAATTGGTCGTTCTTCTGGCCAACCAAAACTGGAGCTCTAATGAATGCATTAGGAAGTTCGAAGTCAGTTACAAACACTACTGGTTTTGCCGAGTCACCTTGTATCGCTACATTGGGAACGCTAAGTACGTCATCGCGCATAGAGGTTATGATGTGGAACTCCGCACGCATTCCTGGACGAAGCTCATCTTCAGTGTTGGGTATCACAAAGATACCATCGATGGTATTGTTCGTGTGATCAGCTTCAGGCACATAGCTATGAAATGAAACAGGTATTGATTCGTTATTCCTTGATGCAACAATTCTTAACCTAGCTGATGTCCCGCGTTGAATTTTTGGTACTTCAGGTTGTGGTATATGAGCAATAGCCCAAAGTTTGGTTCGATCTGAAATGTGGAGTAGTTCGACTTCGGGTTCTACGGGTTGCCCCAAGCTCAAATGAGACTCAACTACAACCCCATCTGCAGGAGCTTTGAGTTCAATTCTAGGTGGAGGGTTGCCGGGTTGGCGACTTTCTAAAATAGCGAGAACCTGACCTTCTTTTACTTTGTCTCCAATATGGGCATTTAGCTCTATAACCCTGCCTGCAGTCCTAGTTGAGAGTACCGATCGGTTAGCAGGAATTTCCTCTAGGTGTCCGATACAAAAAAAAGTTTCCTCAAAGGTTCTTTTGCGTGCTGCCTCTGTTTGTACATTCAGGTTCTGCACGCTTGTTGAATCAAGTATGACAATATTTTCTGCTCGATTTGAAGCGATTACAGCAAGTCCCGTAGTAATGGTTGCTGATATAAGCGTTATCAGATTTATTTTCATTAATTTGGAAAGTCTCCAGTTGCTTTGCGAACAAGCAGGGTGGCTTTGTGGTAATCTATTTTTGCCTCCAAGGCTGCGTGTTCCAGTTCTAGTAATCGCTCATGTGCTCTTTGAACTTGGATTAGTCCGGTCAGTCCTTCCAGATATGCTAATCGGAAGTCATCATAGTTTTTACGAGCCAGCCGTAGGATCTCCCCGTTTGCCTCTTTCGCAATTTGCCAAGAATCTAACTGATGCTTGGAGGCAGATGCGTATTCTGACTGGATTTTGAACCTGACTGCTGCTGCTTCAAGACGAGCAGCTTCTTCATTGACTTCAGCTTGCTCGATCCCGCCTTCATTTTTTTTCCGAATTGGTAGTGGAATAGATAGTCCTAGACCTGCAAATGTATTGGTTTCGACTCCAATTGGCTCATCCATTGAGCGCTGGCTTTGAACAAATACCTTGATGGCCACATCTTCCCATTTGTGCGCTTTTTCAAGTTCAAGTATCTCACTGGCTGTCTCGATTTTACTTAATGCTAGGATATGGTCCGGTCGTTTGATGAGGATGTTTGTTAGGTCGATCTTTTTGTTGGGTTTTTTATCTGGGAGATCAAAAAAGAATGAGACCTTATTCTGAATTTGTGAATCCGCTCCAAGAAGATGGTTTAGCTTAATTTGATGTTGGTCTTGGCGGGCTTTGTATATTCGCCCTTTTTGTTGGATATGGCGGGCTTCGATTTGAATTTGAGCCAGCTCAAGTTCAGAAGCCTCGCCACGGTCAACAAGATCTCTGAGGTTTTTAGACATTGAAGTCTTTAGAGCTGCATGCTCTCGCTGATGTTCCTCATGGTAATGAGTTGCTGTTAGATCGAGAATTACCCCTGCAATATCTGCGGCGAGATTTCTCCGGTATTCTGCAATCTCTGCCTCAGCAAGAATAACCTCTTTGTTTCGCAAACTCTTTTCGATGCGAAGTCGAGAAGTGATTGGGAATCTTTGTGTGAAGGAGAATTCCATTGCTCTCTCTCCTTCATCAATTCCGAAATGGTCTGATCTTGCAGAAATTCCAAGTGATGGGTTGCTGAGTCGGCCACTCCAGCGCAAGCGAGATTTAGCTCTTTTTATCTCTAGCTCTGCAATAGCTAGATCCTTGTTCGCCTCAAAAGCTCTTAGGATCGCAGTGTCTACGTCCAGAAGTCCTTCAGGGATTTGTTGGCATGTAGCGGTTGCTGTAAAAAGTAGACCGTGAAAGAGAATGTGTGCTTTTGGTTTCAAACGTATTTAGTTCGATTTGGAGAATCATCAGATGTCGGTTCGATGGATATAGAAAGGATATCAGCTTTTCTATCCGTAATTGCGCTGATACTCAGAAATCAACGCTTGTTTAATTAAATATCAGAGCAGAAATCGCCCTGATATTTTTGGTGAAGTTCCTTGCTGGCTTGGGCCAGGTGGCGCGCCCTTAGACGACGGCCATGGGAATATCCTAGTGTTGAGGAGCCCAAGTGATGTATTCGAAAGAGAGAGGTTATCTTGACGCTTAGTGAGTACCAAACCTTGAGTTTGTAAGGCTTGTTCATTTGGGATCTCTAGCAAACAGCAATCGGAGCAAGAGGCTTCCTCATTACAATCTGGTTTTGGGGTGTGGCTACATTCATCTCCACAGACTGGTTTGTGTTCCGCGCACAATTTGAAATAACAGGAATTTAGTTCTGCAATCGTTAGGAAATTGCAGGCCGATAAAAATCCCCCAAATACCAATATGAAAACAGCGGGTGTTGCTGCTGTATGTTTTATAATCTTCAGCATTCTAAAGAAGGGCACATTATCTTTTGCAGCTTTGCGCAGTCAAGTATGTTGCCGATTCTTCCAGTCCAATATATTTGATTCTGGCACTTCATCTTCCGTCTCAATTTCAATGATCCATCTTTTGAACCATCATCTATTACTTTTTGATAAAAACCATCAATGTAAATTATTTTTCCACTGCTTTTGAAAAATAAATTCATGACTGTACAAAAAAATTTTTTATTTGTATTTTTATATAGATACCCAATTAGTAACCCTTTAAAAAAAAGGTAGATTTTTTTTAACTTT
>CAJWWL010000300.1 GCA_913048125.1 uncultured Opitutia bacterium
TCTTCCCAACTGTCCCTGAGGTTGTACTATCTGTATCGGGCGATGGTACTTCTTTGGTTTTGAGGAGGCTGGCGGCATGGATCTTGTTGGACAGCTTTTTGTCGTTGGTCATGCCGGAGACGGTGTAGACCTTGTCGCCGACGACCGCGGCATTCGTACCAAAGACGGGCACGGCCAATTTTCCGGCATCCATCCATGTATTTGAGTTCGGTTCGTAGACCAGTATACTGTCCTGCATGACGCCCCAGAACTTTCCACCACCCGCAACATGGAGGCGTCCGTTGGCGACCCATGCGAGGGGAGAGTCCCTAGCGGTATCCAGCTTGGGTCCGGTGGTCCAGGTATCCTTTTCCACGTCGTAGATTTCTACCGAATCCAAAGGCACTTCCTTCTGCGAACCTCCAATGACCCATACCTTGCCTTCGTGTAGGATCACTCGAGGAGTGACTCGCGGGGTGGTCATGGGCTTCTTCTGCGTCCACTTCTGGGTGGCCGGATCAAGCTCGAAGACCGTGTTTAATGCACTACCCGCTATAAAATCGCTTTTGTCACCTCCGAAAAGCAGGATTTTTCCGTTTGCAGCCTGTGCTGCTGATAGGTTTACGGAGTGGGGGAGTGAAGGTCCAGCAGTCCACTTTTCGGTCTTGGTATCAAAGACCTGCACATCCCTACTGTTGTTTCCATCGATTACATAAAGCTTACCTTCGAGAACTGCAGTGGCCGGGCCGTTGCGGGGATTTCCTGGGACAGGATTCAGTTTTTCGATTTGATTTGTGGAGGGATCAAAGCGAATGAAGTCTTTTGTTACCCAAGTTTTTAATCTCTTGGCAGACCCATCGAACCAACCACCGATAATGTAGATTTTTCCATCGATGACCTCGACACCATCATGATAGATTTTTCCTGTCTCAAGACTGGCTACCTCCTCCCACTCGTAATCAACAATCGAAAGAGTCGTGGAAGCCTTATTGGCGGGAGGTTTCGCATCAGTTTCATTAGAGGAGGGGGGATTCTCAGTTGTGGGGTTCGCTTTAATTTGAGGTTGTGCGAAAGGATCCGTCTTGTTGTTGGCATTCTGGTTGCCTGAGGGTGGGGGAGCTGCATCGCTTGGAGCAAAGGGGTCTGGCTTTACAGTTGCAGGAATTACTACAGGTTTTGCCTTTGAAATGAGAACGGCGTTTTCTTGCACCCGGTACTCGAAGCCGACCTGCTCGGTGACAATATCGAGCAGGCTTTCTAACGAGCCGTTTCGGAAGTTGATGTTAACAACCGGATTGCTGACTGCGGGATCAAAGTCGGCCTTGATCCGTAAACCTTTGGGCTGAATACCTGTTTGGTCATAGAACGCCGCCCCTTGGTTGAGAAACTCTATGACCTTTGTAAGCTTGGTGTTGCTTAGATTGAAATTGGGTATCTCGATCCTCCGTAGTTTCTCTTGCACTACTGTGTTGCCAGTTGCAGGTGGCGTGGAGGTAGGTGAAGCAGGTTGTGAGAAAACAAAGGACCCCTGTATGGTCAAAATGACCATGAGCCAAATGGATCCGGTATGCTGTTTCACTGAGGGCTGAATGCCTTGTTAATCAAAGCGGGGATGGATTAATCGAGCTAAGTATGGAGTTTGATGCAAGCCATAATAATTTATGCGCACTTTCATGTTCACGCATGGAGGAGTTGAGGGGTTCTTGAGGTTGCCCGTTTATAAGAACCTGAGGACAGTCTTGTGGCTTTCTTGCAGGAAACCCAAACCTAGGCTCAGTACCTAGTGTCCAGGCTTAAGTCAAAGACCGTGCGTTGAAATCCTCCACCAGAATTGGTATCCATCCAGATGTGATTTAGCATGGTGCTTAAGGTCATGTATTCATTGAATGTCACAAAGAAGCTAAGTCCCAAGCCGTAGGTGTAGTCCTTTCTGGGACTGTCTCCTGCCATGATGGTGGTGTAGTCTGTGATGCCCCACCTTGCCATGATTTCTGCTGATAAGAACGGGTTGAAGGTTTGGGTTACGGCAACCCTAAGGTTTTTTGAAATGATTGAGTCGTTTACCGGCGTCGGGGTCGTATCCGCAATCAGGGATAAGCTTATATCCGTTAGTTCGGGTATTGCATGCCACACTAGGTTGGTGGAGGATAGGAACCCGTATTTGGCTCCCATGCCATCGTTGAGATCCCTTCGGAACACCCCTAAGTCTACATTGCCATCGAGAAGACTGGTGAGGGAACCTCTTGCGCCGACTATGATTGCATGGTCCACTCCGGTCATCCTTTCGGAGTCAAGGATGCTTTGGGCGTCTCTTTGGTTTGCGCTAATTTCGTTTTGTCGAAAACGGTAGGTTATATCGAACCCTAGAAGCTCTGAGTATTCATAGTTGATGCTAGTGCGGATGCTGTGTTGATCTACATCGCTGAGACTTACTCCGGAGTTTGGTATTAGGGAGTTGGTTTGTGAAAATGAATAATCAATTCCCGCACCGAAGATGGGGAGGAATTTATAGCGTAAACCGGTGTTAAGTCGTAGAGTCTGTGTTTCGACTCGTTCGCTAATTATGGGATTGGGACGACTGTTCTCATTGAAGTCTGCTCCCATACTGATGTCTAATGGCGATTCTCTAACCAATGGATATTTGATGAGTGCAGAGAGTACGAGGTTCTCGTAGTTGAGAACCTCGTTGTCTGCAAACCGTCCAAGCTCTATATTGCTCTCCAGTTCGACCCCAACCAGCCCTTGGTCCATCGTGAATTGAAATCCGGGAGCGAGCTTGTAAATCAGGTCGCTAGATGGATCGGTTGATGATGAGGAAATGTTGCTGTCATATTGTATTTTGTTGTTGGCAACAAGGTCCACTCTTCCTCCGATTAATGGGAACAATGCCTTTACCTCTTGGTGAATCACCAAAAGAGTCAAGATGGAGCACAGGATGCTCCTCAGTGAATATGTGCCTAGGTAATTCGCCACAAGTAACGAGAGTGGTATCTGTTGATAAACTGCGAGAGTCTGGCTTGTGGTTTATATCTAGGACATGGAGGCAAGCACTGAGCGTTTGCCAGTGAAGGGCTTTCTCCCATGCATTGAAATGCGGTTATCAATTATACAAAACTCGCCTGATTGCCAATCCAAATCATAGGTGAATTTTTCTGCTAGTTTTGAGGTTTTTTCTATATGCACAGGGTCAATGGGAGTTCCGTTGCCAAACGTGATAGATTTGGTCGGATCATTGCGTGAATCTTTCCAACCGTGGAAGGCAGCAATCAGTTGGTTGAAGAATGTCTTTTGACCATTGGTTTCCAGTACGGCAGGCAGAACCGGAGTGGTCACTCTTAGGCATTCATCTTTCAGCCATTCATAGGTGTAACCAAGGTCTTGGAGCCTGTTTTCTGCCTCTTCTTTTTTCTCAACGCTAAAAGTGCTGCGCCAACTACGACCTAGCCCAGATGCCGTGTCGTTTTGACTTGGCATGGTGTTGGTGTAGCGCAGTCCGTGAACCTCACAGTCTCTAGCAAAGCCCGGGCATTCCTTCTCGAGTGCTTTCCAGAGTTGTCCTGAGTGGCAGATTGGAGTGGTCCCACCGGTTTCTGGAGCCTGCTCACAAAAAAAGAAAATCCAGGTGGGGTAGAAGGGGGTCTGCGCCATCTCGTGGTGTAATGGGATAGTCGTCTCTGGAGGAGCTTCGTTGGCGGTGAATACTCGTTCAGTGCGATTTATGCGGACCGCGTTAGAAAGGGATCTTTCGTAGGGGAAGTTGGGTAGTTTGAACGCTTGGACCAGCGCGTCGAAGTCTCCCTCAGTTTGTAATGGTAGCCTACGAATAAGAACGGCTCCATTATGATGGGCGCTTTGAAGAAGTTCATCTGTTCTTTCCATGACTTCCTCAATCGACTCAATCTCTTCGATCAATGGGAAGGATTGAGTTGTTTCTTCATTATTTTTGTTTTTTGGCATTTGAGTGGTCTTCGAATTCAATCATTGGTTTCCATTAGAGTGTTGATACTGAAACTTTTAACAAACAATTTGACTTAGGCTCGCGCAGGTGAGTATATATATGGAATCACCTTGTTTGCTAATCCCTTTTCAGCTTTGTCATGCATTTCCTGTCACGTTTGCCGTCACTGATACTTTTCTCCTCTTCCCTGCTTTTAATCCCCTGCGTTCACTCCGAAGTTGTACGTGACGGTCTCATGGGAGAGTGGCTTGGGCATCTTGGGATATCGAGAGATGCTGAGCTTCCAAATGTTTTACAAAACGAGGACACATGGGAGGATGTGGTCGGCCAGAAAAAATTCACCGTAAAGGATAGTGACCCCGAGCATGACTTGCAGGTTGTTGAGGCAACCTTGGGTTCGACAAGAGCAGTCGGGCCATCTGCCACGACCTC
>CAJWWL010000301.1 GCA_913048125.1 uncultured Opitutia bacterium
TTGCCGAAGGTGAGACGCTCGTTCACATTGAGGCACACGACACCGAGGATCCCGTCGATCCAGAAGAACCTGAGGAACCAGAAGACTTTGTGGGGATCCTAGTGGAGGTGATTGATGACCTCGTCGTCATCGACTCCAAGGATGAAGGACGTGCGATTAGATTTTACATCCTTAAGGACGAAGCTGGCGCTCCTGACCGCAACGTTCTCGCCATGCTTAAGGAGATCGCAATCGGTACTGAGGTTCTCGTGGTTGCCGAAGGAGAAATGCTCGTTCACATCGAGGCTCACGAAACCGTCGATCCGGTTTCCATAACAGGTCTCGTTATTGAAAGAGGAGAAGATTGGCTTCGCATCATATCCGATGGAAATGGCGAAAGCATTCGTCTGCAGCTTGATAAATCATCTGAAGGCTACGACAAAGAATTGTCTAAAGAGCTAGCCCACTTTCAAACACCAAACCGGGCTTATGTTGTCATGGAGGGAGAATCCCTAACGCATGTAGAATTGCTCGCTCCAGATGAAAAATCAGGAGTCCTAGAGGGAGTGGTCATCGATAAAGGCGAGAAGTGGATTGACATAGATGACGAAGAAGAGCGGTACAGATTGGTTCCCAAATGGATCGACGGTCCAGAGAAAAGAGCCGTTGAATTGATTGCGAAAACCCCGAAGGAAGCCTACGTTCAAATCTCTTGGATCTTTGATGAGCGCTACAGACTCTCAGAGATCGAGATTCTTGATGATCCCAATAGTCCCAAAGAGCCAGAGAACGGCGCACCCAGCATTTCTGAAGGTCAAGTCTCCCCCGCCCAAGGCAAAACAGATCAGAAATATACCTTCACCGTTCATTACCTAGACCCTGACGGAGATAAACCAGAATTTGTGATCTTAGAACTTGATGGCGAAGAATATGAGATGAGATCTGAGTTGAATGAGAATCAAGGTGTAGACTACAAGGCAGGAGCCCTATACTCAGCTACCATTCAGCACCTCGAACCTGGGATTCATTTCTATAGCTTCTTTGCTTCAGACGGACACCATGATGTTGAAACTGAAAGCCTAAAGGGGCCAATGATCACAGAGTCCCCTGCCCCAAAAAATACCAAACCTGAACTAAGTGGTTCGAACATCAACCCCGAGGCTGGCAATTCTGATAGCACTTTCACCTTCCTCGTAACTTATTTCGACGCAGATGGAGACCAGCCCGAGTACGTCGACTTACGTCTTGATGACTTTCGCTTCCCCATGGAAGCTGCCGACGAAAAGGATCCTGAGGAGGGCACGCTCTACAAGGTGACCCTTCGCGGGCTTTCGGCAGGTGATCACAGATTCAGCTTCATAGCATCTGACGGTATCGCACTCGCTGACACTGAATGGGTTGAAGGTCCCCAAGTTGAAGAAGCCGAACGCAAAGGGGAACTCGTCATCTGGGCGATCAATGAAGAAAAGACCCAGAACGGAGTCCTCCGGATCAACGGAGAAATAGTCGAAGAGCGTATCTTTAAAGAAGGTGAAAACCTACTTGAGCAAATGGTTCTTCCTGCTGGGGAATACGTTGTCGAATTGGAATTGGAAAATGGTGCAATCGACAAGCAAGTGGTCAAAATATCCCACGATAAGATCAGCGAGATTGAGCTAGCGCCCCGCTTTGACAAAGAAACCGATGCTGACGAAGACCATCTTGTCGACAGTTGGGAGCAGGAACATTTCGGTAGCCTAGAGATGCACGGCAGGGATGACCCTGACGAAGATGGTCTCACCAACCGCGAAGAATACAAGATCGGTACGAATCCTAATAACGCAGACACAGATGGGGACGAGCTTCCTGATGAATGGGAAATGCAAAACCAGACAAACCCTGTGGAAGCTGATGCTCACGAGGATAAGGACGGCGATTTACTCAATAACCTCGCAGAATTCCAAAACGGAACTAAAGCTTACAGTGCGGACTCCGACAGAGACGGGTTGGATGACGGACTTGAATTAACCACCCATCGCACAAACCCAACAAAGAGGGATACCGACGGAGACCATATGCCTGATGGTTGGGAAATCACTTACGAGCTAAATCCATTGACTGCTGATGGCGAAGCCGATCTGGATGATGATGGTCTTCCCAACTTCAGAGAATTCCGTGCAAGTACAGATCCTCACAACAAGGATAGCGATGGAGACATATTCCCCGATGGCTATGAAGTTGAAAACGGTAGCAATGCTGCAGATGCTGGAAGCACTCCATCAATTCTTGTAATGGATGACCCTGAAGAAGAGTTGGAAGACTCTAACGAAGCAGGAGAAGGTGATGCCAAGCCGGTAAAGCGCAAAAAGCGTGTAAAGATCCGCCTCCGCACTATTCCAGGTCTACGCTATCAGATCAAGGCATCACAAAATATGAAGGCATGGTCGAACCACGGAGATCCTATCATTGGCAAGGGTGAAGCACTCGACCTGCTAAATGAACTGCAGAATGATCCGCGGATGTTCTACAAGGTTGAGATTTCTGATGATTGAGATTCTTAATACTCGGGTCTAATCCGACTAGTCTTATAGATATCAAAGATCCAGCAACTGCATTAAATTACGGGCTTCATTAATGATTTTCGTAATAGGACGATCTGCCTCGGAAGGCCTGTAAGCAAAATGTACTCCTACCTCTGCAGCAGCTGAGGCATCCTTCTCTGCGTCTCCAACGAACAAGATACGCTGCCGCAGGAGTCCCCACTCCCCTACTATACGGAGTAAACCGCCAGTTTTGGTCTCAGGAAAACCCATCACAAGTTCAAACAACTCCATTGCATCCCGTTGGCTAAGCATTACCTCCAACTCCTCCTGGGGAGTTCCGGATAGAACAAAAGTCAGGGCTCCTGCATTTCGACAGGTCTGCACAAACTCTCTTGCACCCTCCGCCCAAGGGGAAATCTTACAAAGTGGCTCGCAAATTGAAGAGAAGCGTAAAACTTCTGTGTTTAAAAAGCTGTCAGTGACCTGTTGGCCAAGAAGCTCCTCATAAAAGTAGCGCAGTTGTAGTGAGCGGCTCGTACCGAAAGACTTAAGATTGTGCTCTCGAAATGCTTCGCGGTGTGCCTCGTGCTCTGCTGGCAACCAGTCCATATAAGCTTGGAGCTTTGCAGGAATCGTCTCAAGCAGCACTCCATCACAGTCGAAAACAACTGCATCAATTTCTGTTGAAACTCCATCTAAGGCTAAGCGTAAGGGCATCAGAAGTTTGGGTTAATCAACAAAAGTAAGGTGTACAAATCCATTGACGGCAACCACTCTGAAAGCAAACTTTTAGATTAGTCCCTACTTTTTCTGCACAAAAGCCTGAATTATGGAAATCCAACTTGTTTTAAATGGTGAAGAATCTGGCCCTCACTCACTTGAAGAGGTTCAGACACTACTAGCCAATGGAGATGCTACTTTAGAAGACTATGCATGGTTTGATGGCTGTGCAGACTGGATCACCATTGCTGAGATCCCAGGCATATCAGATAGTACTGGAGAAGAAATCGAGGCAGAGGAATCCGAGGCTCCTTCCACAGAGGAAAATGCCGACATCTATGTTTGGCCAGACGGAGCAGAAGACTGGGTCGGTCCAAATACACTCGCGGTTGTACAGGAAATGATTGCCAACGGCGAAGCTGCGGAAACGGACTACGCTGCTTTTGAAGGTTCATCGGAAGGAGCAACTGTTGCCGACATCCCTGGTTTTGCTGATGCTCAGAACGAAGCTACGGAAGAATCTATCGAAGAGGACGTTGTTGAAGAAGAACCTGTACCTGCCAAAAAAGGAGGACTGAAGAAAGGTGGCCTTGCAAAAAAGGGTACATCGGGATTTGGAGCTAAGAAAGGTGGCCTCAAGAAAGGCGGCCTCGCCAAAAAAGGTGCATCGGGATTTGGAGCCAAGAAATCAGGAGGAACCGCGACCAAAAAGGGCGCGGTAAAGAAAGCAGCAAAGGCTGCTAGCAAGACCACCGCAACCTCTCAACCATCGACTGTTTCAGAAGGTGAAATCAGTGATAGGGGATTCACAGCTATATATATTTTAGCCTGCTTGTGTGGCTTTTTAGGTGTCCATAGGTTCATGTCGGGGAAAACACTTACAGGAGTAGCAATGTTATGCACTGTAGGAGGATTTGGCGTATGGCAGATCATTGACATCATCATGTTAGCTCTTGGTAAGTTCAAAGACAAAGAGGGACGTCTGATTGTCACCCCGCAGGAAGAAGGAACGAGTGACAAAAACCTAGGAGTAATTCTTCTTCTTTACCATTTTCTTGGAATTTTTGGTATCCACCGATTTATGGCCGGAAAGACACTATCAGGTGTATTGTTTATTTTCACTATTGGGGG
>CAJWWL010000302.1 GCA_913048125.1 uncultured Opitutia bacterium
TATCGACTCCATTGGCGGTTGCCATCATGATACTGGCCTGTCCTAGGATTCCGCCATGACGACCGCCGCGCTCGATTTGGACGCGAGTCATTTTTTCAGAATTTGGAAACTTGATTCCATATAGTCTGGCGTTTCGTTTGTTCAGATAGGTAAAACTGGGATCAATAAAGGTATCTATGGGATGGTTTCTCCGTAAAATCTCGGCGACAAATAGTTCCGTTTCAGCGATGATGGCCGCTTGGTCTTTTTCATTCCAATTGATCAAGCGACTATCAGGCATAATGTCCTTCAAAACTCGCAGATCGAGCCATTGACCCGTGAAGGAGGAAAGGAAGTTTTTTAATCGGTGATGTTTTAGTAATCGTCGAGTTTGAGCCTCGAGGTGATCTGATTCGGAAAGCTTACCTAGAGCAGCAAATTTTTGTAACGAAGTATCAGGCGGAGAACTCGTCAAAAAGAAGGAGAGCCGGGCAGCGAGATCATAATCATCGAGTTCGCCCTCACGGTGGCCACGGTATAAGAAATTGGGTGAGCAGAGCAAGGCGCGCAAAGCTAGGTGAATTCCGTCTTCGAAACGATGGCCATCGGCTACATGTTCTAATGCAATGGATGTGTATTTCTCTAATTGGAGTTTAGATGCAGGACGACGGAAGGCCTTATCAACGAGAGGACGGAGTATGGACTCAGCATAATCTGAATCAGAGCGACCATTACGATCACCCAGAAAGCGCGTTGTAATCCTTTGCTGTTCGATTTCCTCAACGCCCTTGATAAGGCGTATTGGACCAGTTATAGTCATTTGATGCACGTCAAGCCCAGGTCCTTTGTCAAACAGGTAGCAACACATCGTCTCGATCAGGTTGACCGGTTGGCGCGCCATCGCCTGAGCAAACTTCAATACCTGAGGAGATTCTGGATCAAAGTTTGAGACATCTAGACCACCTTCTTGCCGAATCGCCTCGATTCTCTCAAACCCACTCCATCCTCGATCGCTACGCTTATAGCCGGCCTTCATCCAAGCAGCTCCAAGTTCAGGATCGTCACGAAACATATCAATCAACTGACCAGAGACTCGAGCAATATGTTTAGCACGATTATTCCCCTGATCATTGACTAAAGGAGAATTCTCATAGTGGATGACAAGAGTATCACCACGTTGCAACTCTACCTCCGCAACGAAAGAGGAGGGCTTTTGATCAGGTACTGTGAACTCCGCCAGCTTAGGCAACTGACTGGCTCGAGCAAAGTTACTACCATCGGATTGGCGTGAGAGCAAGTGTACTTCAGGAATATGTTCTTGGATGGGCTTGTAGTAGGAAAGATCAATTTTCACACGATAGACACCAGCAGTCCTTGCTTCAAAGCGGTTAGGCCAAACTGAGCCCCGAGCAAGAGGCCCACTAGATGAGACCATGCGAAGTACGCCATCAACAACGTGGCCCGTGGTGAAATTCAGAGTAAATTCTTTAGGAAGGACCGTAGAGGTCTCATTCTTGACACCAATCTTCTCTACCAAGGGAGGTAACACACTATCGGCTGCTGCGGTAGCGATCTCGAGATAATGAGCCATCAAAGGGGGTGACAGAACGAGGTCCCCACCATGATTATCAAAACCATGGGAAACAGGGTCCGAGGGAAAACCTTGTGGGACAGCAAACGGAACCTTAAGAAGGTCGGATACAGACTGCTCGTACTCTTGCTTGTTGAGACGGCGAAGAACAGTCCCTCCAGGCTTGTCATTTTCCAGCAGCATTTGACCAAGCCACTTGGCAACTAAATGAACCTCTTTGTCAGAAGGTTGCTTCTTTTTCTCGGGAGGCATCTCACCACTCTCGATCATTTTTAAAGCCTTGCTCCAAGTTTTAATGGCAAGCGGATCTGCCCAGTCTATTTCCAGAAAATCAAGGTTGAGATCACCTTTCATGGTCTGCTTGTCATGGCAATCCAGACAGTATTGAACGAGAAAAGTGTCTACCTGAGCAGGAAGCTTACTCACCTTAGCAGATAAGCCAGAAACAACCAGAAACAATGGTAGTAATCGTAGGAACAACCTCATCGGCTACCTGAGCTAAAGCAAATAGTCATTCATATTCCTAGATGCCTTTGCAAAACGCTCTTGTTCAACCCCCATCGACTCCATGATGGTCAAGAATAGATCACCTAACAATGGGGTGGCACCCGTCTCCTTGTTTCGATCAATGGAATGGTGGGCACCATGACGGAATTCACCTCCAGCGAGAAGGACAGGTAATCTGCTGTTGTTGTGTGTGTTTGCATCGCCCATGCCGCTACCATAAAAGACGGCAGTAGTATCTAACAGAGGTTGACCATGAACGTCTTTTTTATCCTTAAGACTGCGAAGAAAGTGTCCAAAGTTCGTCACCTGCTGTTTTCCAACCTGATTGAATTCGGCAATCTTCCCTGGATCATTTCCATGATGTGAAAGTCCGTGATAACCAGCGCTGAGCTTTTCACCCTCAATGGTAAACACTTGGCCCTGACCGGGCACCAGCAACGATATTACGCGAGTTGAATCGGTCTCCAAAGCCAGAGCCATAAGGTCATACATGATCGCTTCGCACTCTAGAGAGAGATCCGGCGCAACAGGGTCATAGGCGGGCAATTTGAAGTCCACCTTAGGTGTGGGCACCTTAAGCCACTGGCGTTGTTTCTGCACCTTTTGCTCAACCTCACGGACCGAGGAGAAATACTCGTCCAACTTCTGTGCGTCACGAACACTAACTTGCTTCTTTAAAGAGCGAGCTTCATCAAGAACAAGGTCTAGAGCGCTTCGATTGCTCTGAAGAATGTAGTCCATGCGTGCCTTATCTGAGTCGGAGCTGAACAATTTGCGATACAGCACACTTGGGCGTCCGATAGAAGGTAAGGAAATGCCCTCCTTTGTAAAACTCATGCGGCCTTCACCTGCTGAACCGCATGTCACCTGAAGCGAGGCAAAGCGAGACTGGTGTCCAACCTCACGTGCTACAATCTGATCCAAGGAAATGCCTGGTGTGCCTTTCCCAGTCAGAAAGTTACTCCAATTCTTGTGTCCATTTGGAGCACGATGATCGAGTCCAGAAAAAAGCGAAAACTCAGAACGCATATCCTCCAAAGGCTTCAGAACATTTGAAATCTTATATCCAGTGCCAGTTTCTTTCGGAAACCAGCTCGGCGTATGGAAGCCCAAGTAGGTACCAATTGTAACTAGGCGCTTAACTGGCGCATTGGAAATGCCTGAATCTACCGAAGGCGCTGTTTTGGATAGCAGGCTTCCTGAACCAAATGACTCAAGCGGAGGCAAGGCAATCGTAGCACCTGCTCCGCGAAGAAATAATCGGCGATTCAATTTCATTGTCTTGATTGAACAACACTAGGTCACGTAAAGCGAATATCAATTCTCTTCTGAATTGAGAGTGTTCTCGAAATATTACTTGTTAAACAGTGCATTGGCTTTTGTTCCTATGATAAAACCCAACCCTAAACGCGGGTTTATAAATTCGCTCTTTTAGGCAATGAAAGAATCAATCACAGGGGGGTAATCACAGCACTAACAGGATAATGATCGGAGGGATACCTACCATTCTCGTTAAAATAATCAATGAAGGCGCTCTTAGTCCGAAAGTGAGGGGAATGCAAAACCCAGTCGATTCGATTACTCGAACGGCGACCCGACCATGCACTTAAAGTGCCTTCACCACCGATTGCAGGCTCAGGATTTGCAGAACGATAGGTATCTATCAATTTAACCGAATAATCAGGGTTAGCTCCGACCAAGGACTTGTAGGGCAGACTGCCCTCGCCTGCGTTGAAGTCTCCGGTTATGATAACTCGAGTCTTAGTGCCAAGTTTGGCAACGCGTTTGCGTATGAGTTTAGCTGCCTCTGTACGAGCCTGCCTTCCACGATGGTCAAAGTGTGTATTTATGAAGACAAGTTCTTGTTGCTCATCGTTTTTGTCACGCAGCTTAACCCAACTTGCAATTCTCGGCAAAGATGAATCCCAACTCTTGGAGCCGGGTTCCTTAGGAGTCTCCGAAAGCCAAAAAGTCCCCTTGTCTAGCAACTTGAATCTTTCTTTTCGAAACATCACCCCACACTGTTCTCCTGTTTTTGGATCCTCCATACGACCGACACCATAATAAGCCAGTTCGGGGAAAGATTTGATCAGGTATTTAGCTTGGAATGGATGGGTCTCCTGCGTACCGAGAAGATCGGGGTTGAAATGCTGGATAGCTTTCACCACAAGACCTTTTCGCAAGTCCCAATGGTTTGGTCCGTCGTTGGCAATTCCCAGCCGTATATTGAAGCTCATAACCCGCAAATCCGAAGATTTACTTTGAGCGGAAGG
>CAJWWL010000303.1 GCA_913048125.1 uncultured Opitutia bacterium
CCGCATAAGGACATCTACGCGGTCCCTTCCGGACTGAGACAAGGGTGTGCCGCACATGGTCACCGCCAACGACTCGTCCAGATTCTCTACAAACCAGTCGTAGGAAGCCGTTCCATTCCGCGGAACATGTTCAAACAACCAATGAAACGCCGTTCCAATACCCATCGCCTCTTTTCGCCTCAAGGTCGCGGTTCCGGTGGGCTTCCCAAGGGTGCATACATCACGAAGGAATTTCTTGATGATTTTAGGAGCGGTGAAGTTACCATCGCTGCCATCACATTTCTTCGTTTCAACGACAAGTACAAGGTCAAGCCTTCCTCAAAGATTCCCCAAGGTAAGTTCAGTCTTCATTTTGAAGAACAAAAACTGCCACCCATGGGCGACGATCTTGTTTTGAAGTCCGCTTCCTTGGTTCCTATGCTTTCATCTGAATGGCAAGATGCACAAGATCCAGAGGACCGCGAGAAGTCTGCCTCCGCACAAAAATATCGCTGGGATGGCTTATTTCTAAACAACCCTGCTATAGCTGGTTCCTGGAAGGTGATTGCTCAGGTAGCGCATGTAGCTGACTTCGATCCAACAAAGAAATACCGTGTAAACCGTCCCCCTTTCAACTCCATGCATTTTATGCCGGAGGGAAAGACAGATAGCCCCGTTTGGGCATGGTCCGAGGACATACTGATGGATCTAACTCGTTTTCAAGCCTTGAAAATGACCCCTATGCATCTTGGTGGTGCTGACTTTCTCTTCATCGAAGCAGGTGGTTTTGGTACACGCAATAAACCAGGCTGGAAGCCACAGTTACTGGTTCTTTCAAGATAGTTTAGTACAAGTTCTTTGTCCTCAAATACGTGGATATGAAATTCATTGGCAAGATTGGGTTGTTGATGCTATTACCCATCCATGTATCAGTTAAAGATGCTATTGTTGCTAACTCTGACGGCTCAGTTGATACAGCCGTCAGTCGTTGAGGCATCAAGACGGGACCGTAGTGAACCAAAATTGTGGTCTCTGGAGCCTGTAGTCCGTCCAGATGCCTCTGGTATTGATGAGCTGGTCTTAGCCCGGCTTCATGCCGCTGATTTGAATCTTTCTCCTGAGGCGGATCGAAGGACTCTGATTCGTCGTTTAACCTTCGATTTGACTGGCTTGCCGCCAAAGCATGAAGATGTGGAGCGCTTCCTTGCCGATGAGTCCCCAGATGCTTACGAGCAGTTAGTGGATCGTCTCTTGGCTTCATCTCATTTCGGAGAGCGTTGGGCTCGCCACTGGCTCGATATTGCTAGCTTTGGCGAAAGTCATGGTTTTGAATATAACCAACCGCGACAGAATGCTTGGCATTATCGTAACTGGGTTGTGAAAGCTTTCAACGAAGACCTGCCTTACGATCGTTTTGCCCGTATGCAACTGGCTGGGGATACGATGTCTGAGACTGAACCAGACGGTGTAGTGGCAACCGGCTTTCTTGTTGCTGGTCCGCACAATACTACTCTGCCCTCTAGTGACCCGATGCGTAAAACTATGCGTCAGGACGAGATGGAGGGTATGGTTGCTGCAGTAGGTCAAACTTTTCTAGGGCTTACTATTAATTGCGCACGGTGCCATGACCATAAGCTAGACCCTGTATCCCAAGTGGACTACTATCGAATTGTTGCAAGTCTAGCTGACGTCACTCACGGGGAACGCAAGGTTCTGACTGCAGGGCAAGATGTACGTAAGAACATCGACAAGGTGAAACTCGAACTCCGAGTTTCCCGGAATCGTTTGCGTAATCTAGACGCAAAAGTCCGTGAGGCCGTTCTAGCTGAGCGGAAGAACCAAACAGATAAGAAACCTTTACCTCCACAATCTTACGAGACTTGGGACTTCACCAAGGAATTACTTGGTAAATACGGAAAGTTGCCGGTTAAGTTGCTTAACGGTGCCCGACGAGACGAGAAGGGTTTACATTTTGACGGGCGAAGGGCCGTTGCCGAAACTCCACCTCTTCCCGTAGCATTTAGGGAGAAGACTCTGGAAGCCTGGGTGCAACTCTCAAACCTTAACCAGCGGGGCGGGGGAGTTATGAGCCTTCAGGCAGTTGGTGGTTCACGGTTTGATGCTATAGTTTTTGGCGAACGTGAGCCACGTAAGTGGATGGCGGGGAGTGAGTCTTTTAAACGCTACCAGCCTTTTCAGGCTCAGGTTCCACCCGAGACGCAGGCTGCCCAGGAGCCTGTTCACATAGCTATCACCTACGATGCTGATGGAGTAATCACTGGCTACCGGAACGGATTGCCTTACGGAAAAGCATATAAAAGCAATGGCCCCCAAGCATATGCGGCTGGAAAATCACAAGTTGTGTTTGGTATTCGTCATTCCCCTTCAGGAGGTAACAGGATGCTCACTGGGGTTGTTTCTCGTGCAAGATTGTACGACCGAGCGCTGAGTAGTTCTGAAGTTGCCGCATCAGCAGGTGCGAAAAGTGACTATGTCGCAGTTGAGGAGATTCTAGAGCGTCTTGATGCTGTTCAAAAAGAAACTCGAGGCGCGTTAATTGTGCTGGTTGATAAACTTCAAGCTGAGCTCAATCAGTTGGAGGCTCAGAACAGACCTGTTTCAGTCTATGCGCTTAATTCTCGGCGTCCGCCCAAAGTGCATTTGTTGAACCGGGGTAGTGTCCTTGAGCCCGCTGAGGAAGTTAGTCCCGGAGGTGTTGCTGCTATTTCTGGTGCAGATTTCGGTCTCGATTCCAATTCTTCTGGGCCCGAGCGCCGTAAGAAACTTGCTGCTTGGATAACAGATCCCGCCAATCCGCTATTTGCTCGTGTGATGGCAAACCGTTTATGGCACCACTATTTTGGAGTCGGAATTGTTGATACTCCTAATGACTTTGGGTTTAGTGGAGGGAGCCCTTCTCATCCAAGGTTACTGGATTGGCTCGCCGACGAACTTCGGCGTGGCAAATGGAGTCTCAAGGCGATGCACAAGACTATTGTCATGTCTGCAACCTACCGTCAAGTATCCGCCTTAAATCCCGAAGCGGTGGCGATTGATGCTGGAAATCGTTTGCTTTGGCGAAAGGCACCAAGGCGTTTGACTGGCGAAGAAATCAGGGACTCCATGCTCTTTGTCTCAGGGCGTCTAGATGCCACTCTTGGTGGGGAAGGATACAGGGATGTCCGTGAATACAAATTCAAGGGCAGTCACTTTTACGATCCAATTCCACAAACCCAGCCCAATCAATTTCGACGTACCCTATACCGCTTCAGTCCAAGAGGTGCCAAGCGTACTATGCTAGATACATTAGACTGTCCGGATCCATCTGCTATTACACCTAGCAGAGCTGTGACTACAACCCCGCTGCAATCACTCGCTCTAATGAATAACGATCTTGTTTTACTCCTCTCTGACGTCTTTGCTGCTCGCCTTGCTAATACAGCTAATCCTATACAACGAGCTTATGAACTAGCTTTTGGTCGTCAGCCGAGTGCTGAGGAAGTTGAGCTTGGTAAAACTTTCCTTCGTGAACATGGGAATGCTGCCTACTGTCGCGTAATTTTTAACTGCAATGAATTCATTCATGTCCGCTGAGCCCAGCCGTCGAGAACTGCTCTCATGGGGTGGTTACGGTTTAACAGGAGCTGCTCTGTCAAGCTTGTTGCAGGGGAAGACTAAACCCAATTACACCCCCTCCGCAAAGCGAGTGATCCACGTTTGCTTAATGGGTGGGTTGAGTCATTTGGACTCCTTCGATTACAAACCAGAGTTGGCCAAGTTCCACGGCAAGCCATTTAAATCTGAAAAAAAGCCCGAGACCTTTTTTAATCGTATCGGTCCACTTCGAAAGAATGACTGGTCCTTTAAGCGGTATGGACAGTCAGGACTTTGGGTGTCGGATCTCTTTCCCCACATATCTACTGTGGCTGATGAGTTGACAGTTATTCGCTCTATGGTTGCCGATAGTGCGAATCACACTCCCGCTACTTTTCAACAGAACACTGGTTTTCAA
Source organism: uncultured Opitutia bacterium (assembly GCA_913048125.1). Lineage (GTDB taxonomy): Bacteria > Verrucomicrobiota > Verrucomicrobiia > Opitutales > JABJCN01 > JABJCN01. Next base: position 3,992 of record CAJWWL010000303.1, read on the forward strand.
TTGAACGGGTTTCCCGTCATGGGTTCCTGGGTCTCCTATGGTCTAGGTTCAGAGTCGGATGACCTACCTGCATATGTAGTTTTGCCCGACTCCCGTGGCTATCCTGCTGGCGGTACAATTAATTGGTCCAATGGCTTTCTGCCATCACGGCACCAAGGAGTGGCTTTTGAGAGTCAAGGACATCCAATTCCTGATTTATTTCCACGCCGAGAAATCCCTGATAGGGTCGAGTCTGCTGGTCGATCTCTTTTGGGGAAACTCAACCAGATCGATCTCTCTCGCTATGGTGCCGAGGACGCTCTTCTGGCGCGCATCCGAAGTCATGAACTTGCAGCTAAGATGCAGTTGGCAGTTCCCGA
>CAJWWL010000304.1 GCA_913048125.1 uncultured Opitutia bacterium
GCATGTCAATAATGTATCGGGTGTAGGCAAACTTGGGTTCAGGACCTTTACTGAACATGCCAACTCTTGTTCCCTCAACTGCGGGCATCCCATCTTTCTGGGGTACGGAAAGGATCCGACCGTGCCATTCGTTGGCTAAGATTGGAAAACGCTGGCTCATTTTCATTTCAGGATCCTCGAAACTTGCCGAAGCAATCTGCCGGCTTTCAGGGTGTGGTCGATTAGACTGGGGAATTTTGAAAGCCCAGACCAAAGAAGCGCTGAAGATACCGACCACGAGCCCTGCAGCAACGGAAGCAACCTTTGGCCAACGGAAGAACCCGCCCGTTTTTACCGGGGCGACAAACTCTTGTCCAGTGGCCGCCTTCAAGGAAGCATTCTGCATCGACTGCTCGACCAGTCCGTGGACGGATGCCAGTTGCCAATATCGCTCCCGCGCTTCGCTGGACCCCTCGATCAGTTGGCTCAGCTTGGCAGCCTCTTCTTCATTCAACTCACCTTCTAGGCAAGCGTTGAAAAGGGCATCAAGTTCAAGGTGTTTGCTTTTCTCTTTCATTGGGCAATTTTCAGTTGAGCATGAATGCAGTCCCGCAGAGCGACACGGGCTTTGGAAAGAGCGACCCGGACTGCGTTCGAGGTCATCCCAGTGGACTCAGCCATTTCGTCTGAGCTCTGCCTACGATTGTATCGACGCCATAATAGATCCCGAATCTTCGGAGTCACATTCTCTAGACAGTTTCCTAAGGCAACTTCACGTTCCCGAATTGAATCGGGAGATGGAGCATCCTCTGTTAGGGCGATGATGGCGGCTTCGCTGAGTACATTGACTCGTTTAAGTTGACGAAAATTCTCCAGCACCTTGAGTCGCGCAATACTGCAAGCCCAAGCCATGAAGTTGGTTCCCAACTCAAAGGATGCAGCCTTTCTGGAAATCGTTAGGAAGGTCTCTTGCATTACATCATCCGCATCAGACAAAGACGGCTGAAGTGACCTCACAAATGCACGGATTGAATTTTCATGGCGCACAAAAAGCAGTTGAACTTGTTCAGTAGAATCCAGCTTTTCGCGCTTTTTATTGGAGTCAGTCATTGTAAGAGATGATTTATGGAGGTGGATTGTTTCCAAAAAGTTTAAAATTTGTCCATGTACACTTTGCTGTCTCGAACCTAGAAGAGAATAATACTGGATTCTAACCAAATGGATCCTGCTTAACTTGTGTTGGGAGAGTTCCCATTAGTACTCGAACCAAATAAGCACCTTGATCAGGAACACCTACAGCCACACCTTAAAGGCCTTAGGTTTTGGCATGAACCCGCAATGACAATAATGAAAGCAGCTTCCTTCTACCTGATCTTTCGATCTCCTCGAAGTGGTCAGACCCGATGGTTCCTTGATCTAAACCAACGACAAAATCTCCAAGTGAATTAGCGACCACTTCAGAGTATTCAGAAATGCCTTCAAATTTATTACCAGCAGAACACTCTTCGTGACTGATGTATCGTACTTCTCCAAACGTCCTATCAATGTCCACCACAACATAATCTCCATTAGAGCAATGACCTACTTCGAGATAACCAAGTTTGAATAGCAGGCCACCTTCTTCATTATCCTTTAAACACCCCACCAAGCCAAATTCACCAAACATCTCAACTCCACCGCCAACATATACATCATTTAGGATGAAATGTTGTTCTGCAAACTGGATAAGTTGGTCATGTTGGGCTATTTTGTTAAGCAGTTCAATTAAGAGACCCTTCAGCGGTTTGGGATCCTCGCAGTATTTTTGGAGAACCCGATGGTACTTTATAGCTGACGTGGTAGTTCTCATTTTTTGGTTTCGGAAATCTGACCGAGAGACTGGTCAACCCTTAAACTACTTAGACAGAGTTGCTCTAGCAGTTACTTCAGTAATGATTAGATAATGAAAAATAGAAATGTCCTGTCATCGCTCATGGCAATTCATGTAACTGCTTTTAGTTGCATTCAGGCTTTTGCGGTCCCCTTCCTGCCAAAAACGAGAGATACCCTGGTCGAAGTTCGGGAGCGATACAATATACAACTGGACGTAGTTGAGGAAACTGAACTTCTAGCTGGCAAGATGTTGCCGGTTGGCACGAAAAAACCTGGCTACCACATCTGGGTAGACCGTGAGAATCTCTACAACAATCAAGCATCCTATCACTTCTACATGAAAGATGGTAATGCCGAGCGTGTAGAGATGAGCACGATATATACGACCAAAGAAGACATTAAACACCTTAACCGTAGAGAATTAAAAGAGCACACGGCGGCTAAATCAATCTACCACTTTGGAACAGGCATGGTTCCAAGGGGGGAAACTTGGATCTACGAGTATGGACTCTGGTTGCCTTCTTCGATGGATGATTCGACACAAGGAATCATATCCCAATGGCATGGCATTCCTGACCGAACTTCAATTTTAACGCCTAAAGGAAAGGTGATCACTTATAGTCTCAGGGACTTTAATCAAAAAGTTCTCTCAAAGATGAAATTCAAGGAGAACACGGGTATTGATCTCAAGAGCGGAAAGCCAAACGGGTATTACGTTGATCAAGGTGGTTATCCTCCGCTCTCGCTTAAGATTGGCGGTGGTTATCTCCACCTTTATGCACGTGCCGACGTCAACAAGGTTACCGATAAATCAGATCGGGTTAATTTGAAACCACATGAAATCGGTGTCGTAAAATACAGTCCCGGAAGATCCAAAATGATCACGATCCCATTCCATAAAAAGTTAGATCAACTCCCCAAGGACAAGTGGATCGATGTTAAGTGGAAAATCAGATGGTCAGAGTGGGATGGACCGAGAACTCTCAAAGACGGTAGCATTAAGCTCTATCTGGATGGTGAGGAGGTCCTGGATTGGATAGGGCCAATTGGAAACAATGATGAGCACGGCACCTATTTTAAATATGGAATCTATAAGGCTGGCCAAACCGGAATTGAAGTAAAACTGGGAGGCTACAAGCAATACCCTGCGAAAGCCGCAACAGAAGAATGACGATTAGTGGTCCATTCTCTTCAGAAGACTACAAACTTCCCCACGAGAAGTCTCCGAATATAGGTGAGGACTGCCTCACTTCGCTGTTACCACGGCAAACAAGGTCACTTCTGAGAACCCCGTGAGATTACAATGAGTATAAACCTAACGACCCGTTTCCGAAGAAGCTTCTGAGATTAATTCTTTTGGCCTGATTCATTAATCCACTCGTCCAAGCTCATGGTCCCATCTTTATTTTTGTCACGTTTCTTAAGGGCTCCCTTACTCTGGTTTGGCTTGTAGGTGAATTTACTAGGAGTTTTTTTCGACCTATTCTTGAACCAGATATCAAGCTCACGCTCGGTAACTTTTCCATCCTTGTTTTGATCCATGGTAACAAAGGCGTTGTTACGGGCGCCACGCAAACTAACGGCTTGTGAAGCAACTAATGGATTCGGACTCTCCAAAGCCTTATGCCTGCTTGCCTCAGAACGATTTTTTACGGGAGCAAAGAGGTCCGGATGTGTTTCCCTAGTAGGATACTCGGCGTTGATGTTGTCAAAGTGGGCGATCAGTTCCTGCTTCATGGATCGGTAAACTTTGGGGAGTTCCTGCCTTAGATCTTTGCTTTCGGAAGGGTCTTTGCCTAGGTCGAACAGAGCAAGGTCGGAGTCCTCTAGTTTTTGAACCAATGCCTTCCAGTCCGGAGTAAATTCTCTGCCAACGTCAGTCCAGAGCTTGTAGTCTCCTTTCCGCAACCCAATATTGCCCCAAAGTTCGAAAATCATGGATCGTTCTGGAATGGGTTGCTTACCACCAGACTTCATGTGAGTAAGCAGCGACATCCCACGCATCGGGTTTTGACCGTTCATTTTAGGAAGAGGGATTCCAGCAGCATCCAGCAGCGTCGCAAATACGTCACAGTGCATGACCTGACCATCCGATACCAGACCAGGCTTTACCTGGCCCTTCCAGTTTATTAGGAAAGGTACACTTAATCCACCCTGATAAGTTGTTGCTTTACTTCCTCTGTATGGACCGTTGTTACCAGGATACCTCCCTCCGGAATCACCTTCCATTGTACATCCACCATTGTCGCTGACAAAGACGATGAGAGTGTTGTTCGCGATCTTCAATTCATCAAGAAGGTCGACTAGTTTGCCGATGTTGTAATCCATATGTTCGAGAATAGCGACATAATCGCTACGCAGGAAACTGACGCCCCGGGCAAGAGCCTTGTCCACCCACTCTTTGGGGGCTGAGGCAGGTTTTGATTCTTCCGTACGAATCGGACCATGCACAGCGTTGTAGGCTAGGTAGCAGAAGAATGGCTTGTCTTGGGGTAC
>CAJWWL010000305.1 GCA_913048125.1 uncultured Opitutia bacterium
TGACCTTTAAGGTCTATTGGCTTCGGTGGAACATATGCGGGAATGGACTTTGCCTTGATCGGCGGAGAGAGTCGGCGAAGTCTAATATTACGGAACTCTATGGGAGCGCCTTCCGACTCCAAGCAAAGGTAGCCAGAAGCCGGAGAGATATTATCACCACCTGAGACTTCTTCCCCATTCACCCAGAGCCTGACCTCGCCGTCAACCGCTCGAACATAGTAATGGTTCCAATGATTGATTCCCTTGGTTGTTTCCTTTGATGGAAAACTTCGTCTTCCGTTGGGTGCCACCGGAGGAAATGGTCTCATCTTGACTGGGCCAACGGGGAACACATCGCCGTGACTGGTAAACCAGTCGGCTGGCTTCTTATGCCTTTCAGTGTAAACCTCAGCATACCCCAAATCCAAAACCTGAACCTCGATCCCATGCGGCAAACGTCCATGGCCAGCAGCTAATTTGGAAACACTAGCTGGCGTACCCCATACAAAAACTCCAGAATTCCCGCCTTTCTTCTTGTGCATCCACTCAAGCAGAAGTTCGAAATTCTCAAGTTGTTCCCTGTAACGAATCACCCCAGTAGGACGTCCGGTACAATAAGCATGCCCACCTTCCCAGCGCCATGTGTCAGCATGACAGTTGACATTGACGAAATCTTCTCCTGACAACACTTCCCAGCCAGGCTCGTTACCGACTGGTGGCACAGGCTCTTCCTGATTTACCGAGACAGGGCTGGTGACTCCCTTGCCGCAGGTTTGCAAGAAGCTAGCCAGATCAGCCAGATCTTGATCCTCAAGTCCCATCTCTGAGGCGGAAGGCATCCAGGACTCCTTAAGATTTTGAATCTTTGCACCAGCACGTCGGAAGAGAATCTTTCGGGTCTGTCCGCCCATCACCTTGAGCTTTAGGGATCCAGCGTGCCAACTGTAGTTGGTCTGAAAACCTTCCGCAACCCTACCAGTTCTCGCTGAGGTCAATCGTACTGGATTCTCAAAGCCATGCGCAAGCTTGGCATCTGGATCTACGATTTCCTTGATTATTTCCAAAGCCGTACGCTCTCGACCCCAATGCGTGAGGTCTGGGCCAAACGGCACACCTGCACCCTCTATCTTGTGGCAGATGTAGCATTTACCTGCCAGAGCCTTACCTTTTGTGGGGTCGCCCTTAAGCTTGGCAATGATCGCAGGTTCAGAGACATTAGTTGACTGCCCGAGACTTCTTGGGATGGGATAGTCGACAGTCAGCATCTCACCCTCGAGGTCATTTAGATCCTTTGACACTATTTCATCGACGGTGATTTGATAGTATTTGGCCTGAAATGCAGGTAACGTAGCTAATGCCCTCAAGCGCTTAATGCGATCCATACGCTCATTATTATTTCTGAAACTGGCGAAGGCCATAGCTAGAAGACGAAACTCGTCCACTGGGGGTTTTTGAGCCCGAAGGCATAGATCTAGGTCCCGAATGGCTTCTGGAGTATGTAAACGCCAGGCCAACCGCTTAGCCTTCCATTGCCAATCAGATGGATCAGCTAAACTGGGCCGAACCAACTCATTGTACACTGCATTTTCCTTTCCATGAAAGGCCACCCCCAAAGCCTCAAGATAGTATCGATTGCGCCCGTCGTAGCCTTTAATTAAATCGGCAAGTACATCTTTGCACTCAGCAAATGGGATCCTTTTCAAGCTAACGGCTACTTCGCGTCTGACGGAAGGAAACTTAGACCCAACCAAAGACTTCGCTAACGGTAAAACAGCCTCAGGGGCAGCGTGCCTGAGGGCTCGATAGGCAACCAGTATTTTCTCAGGATCATCATCAGACTCAAGGTACTTGGAAACCGCCTCACGCCCAACACCGCCAAGTTGCGCCAGAACCCAGAGAGCTCGAGAACGCAAAGTCGGATCAGTCTCGTGAGACTTAAGGAACTCGAGCATTGGTTTAGTGGCATTTTTTCCTGCCTTCACCAACTGAGCGGCAGCATGTGAACGCACGTTAACTGCTGGGCTCTTTAAGGCAGCGACCTGCCCGCTGATACTCTTAAAACCTACCCTTTCCTGCTTAGGTGTAGGTTTGTCCTTGCGAGTTACGCGGTAAATGCTTCCGCTGACTTGGTTGGTTCTTCGACTGGTATCGTTATAGAAATCACTAAAGAAAAGAGTTCCATCAGGCGCTAGAGCTACATCTGTAGGTAGAAAGCGTTGTCCTTTCTCTGATGCCTTAAGCCGTATGAAAGGCTGGTGGGTGCCCATGTCGATATGCGCTCCCTTAAGTTTCGGCTTACAAGCCATGATTTCCTTTCGAACCATACAGGAAACGAGATAAGTACCGGCAAGTCCGAGAGTATCATCTTCGATGTAGACGTTGCCCGTTGGTGAACCAGCACCATAAATGGATCCTGGAGGGAAGGATCCTGGATAGTTTTCCCTCCAATGGGAACGTGAAAAGCGGAGACTCTTATTCCATCCGGCCGGCTCTTCCCAAGTCTTTGCAACCTCCTCCCATGAACGACTCCCGTCCCGCAAGTCAGCATAGCCCATATTGGCATGCTCCATCACCCAGGATGAACGGCAATGGGCAGGGTCGTCGTTGTCACTTTGAAAGATGTCCCCCTGGGAGGTGACGAACATATCATGTGGATTGCGCATGTTCTCCCCTGTCGGTTCAAGCCCCGTGCCATCCGGATTAATTCTCATAGTCATTCCACCAACGTAGACTTCACCGTCCCAACTTTTCTTTCCTATTGCCTCTGGGTAACCGTAGTAGCAACCAGCGAGGTAGTGTCGCCCATCCTTGGTCTTTATATCCGCTCCACAGTTGCCGAAGGAAAAGTGCCACTGACCGCTCGGCGCACCTACAACAGCATGGACGGTATGATCATGATTCTTATTTTGAAAGCCGGTCAAAAACACCTCTCGCTTGTCTACATTAGGGTCAAAGACCGTATCCCGATCTACATCGGTGTATACGATAATCGAAGGTGTGGCCGAGAGTACGATTTGATTGTCGAAAACTGCAATTCCCAGAGGTGCGTGACGAATCTCCTTCTCGGTAACGAAAGGGTGGGAGCGATCCGCTTTACCGTCTCCATCACTGTCTTCCACTACCATAATGGAACGCCCGGCTTTCACACGTAATCCTTGATTGTAGTCAATGCCCTCTGTCAGCCAAAGGCGACCCTGGGCATCAAAATCCATTGCTACAGGGGAATAAACAAGTGGAGATCTTGCCCAGAGTTCCACGGTCAAGTTTTCATCCAATAACTCGAAGGCCTCCACGGGAACACCTTCGACAGGCCGATCTACCTTTGCGAAGCTCACGCGATCCGGAGACGAGAATAGAGAAGACAAGGAGCCTCCTAGTTGAGAAAAGACGAGCAGCAGGGCTATTCGAAAGATTTTCATTAACCTCTTTTAGAATCGAGGGGTAGAAAGTCCACCAAAGAAGGTTATTCGGACAAACAATTGAATTCTCGGTATCTGTTTTAAAGGTTATTCTACTTGCCATACCTACATTCGGATTTTAAAAATTCACATCTTGAATTGGCATCCCTAAACTAAGCTAAATAATACCCCTGCAGTTTGGAGTAAGCCCTGTTTGCATACCGTGAATAAACTGTTTCCCTTGTTGCTACTGACTTTGCTCCAACCTTCTGGTTGGATCCCGTCTTGGGTTGCACATGCAGACTATCCAGACTCAGTAGTCGTCTTCAACGAGATCCAGTACAATCCCGGAAATCCCGATCTTGGAGAATGGGTAGAACTTCACAACCAAATGGGAATTCGTACGGATATTTCAGGTTGGAGTATAAGGGGAGTTGGCTACACCTTTCCGCAAGGTACCTACATCGCATCAGGAGCCTACCTGGTCGTTTACAAAAACCCTCCCGCTGGCCAACTTGGTCCTTTCAGCGGAAGTCTCGATAACGGAGGCGAATCCCTTGAATTAGTCACACACACAGGTCGTCTCATGGACAAGCTGAACTTTGATGACTCAGGCAAGTGGCCTGTTGAGGCAGACGGATCTGGTGCAACGCTTGCGAAGCTAAATCCCAATACAGCAAGCCAGCCCGCTGAGAACTGGACACACTCGAAGATATTTGGTGGCACTCCTGGTGCAGTCAACTTTCAGGGAGTTTCAAATGCTCCAGAAATCGTATTCAATGAAATCCCAGCCCTGACAGAAGAAAACTTCTGGCTGGAAGTTTCTAACATTGGATCTGATGCATTGGATATCGGAGACTTCATAATATCAGTCAATGGAGACCCAGCAAAAGAATATAAACTGCCAAATCACTCCATAGCTAGTGGAGGTCTGTTTCTCA
>CAJWWL010000306.1 GCA_913048125.1 uncultured Opitutia bacterium
TTCTTGAGGAGGGTTGGCACAATCTCCGCAACGACATAAACGGAGAAATCGGCTATGTATTCAAACTCCACAATCGCTCGTCAGAAAGAAAGGTAACACATCTTGGGATGTGGGACAGTCACCATCGGGACCGCCCAGTAAGGCCTGCCAGATCGATTCCGCAGGAGCACGGTAGAGATCTGCCAAGTCGAGACAAAGGGGGCAGAGAGCTCGTAGGTGAGCATGCTGTGCGACTCCTCCAGCTCCAGCAAGATGGCCTCATTGAGTTGGCCAAGATTGAATTCACTCCAACAAACAAAGGAGAACTAGAGGGAAGCTTTCGTTATCTTCCTCTGGCAAATCCAATCTCTCTAAAACCTAGGTTACAGTATGCCCTGCTAGTATCTTCGAAAGCTGAAGACGGAGACCCATTTCATGACTACGCTTCCTATGATGGGCTCTCTCCTCTAGTTCATCCCGATTTTCAGATCCTAAGAAGCATTCTGCTTCGTAGGAGTGGTTCCTCCATGCTCGAACCCATCCCCAGTTTCACGGACCTGCATCCTGATTATCATCAGTTTCGCCTTCCTGTAGGCCCATCGCTTCGCATCCAGACAAAACCTTGAGAATTTGTTCATGAGACTGAACTGAGTGGAACCCTATCCGAAACTCGGCAGGAAGTGAAATTCGTGTCTTAAACAAGATTCCTCAAGAGATGTTGTCTTAAATTTTTTAGTCCCTAAGGAAATACCAAATGATACGATACACTTCACAATTCATCTGCTTCCTCTTGTTGCTCGGATTACATCAATCACCAAGTGCTCATGCAGCCAAGGAAAGCAAACGGCCACCAAACGTGCTTCTGCTCTCTATAGATGACCTGAATGACTGGACAGGTTGCCTCGGCGGCCACCCACAGGCGAAAACTCCACACATAGACCGACTAGCCAAGCGCGGTACTCTATTTACAAACGCCCATTGCCAATCCCCCGTCTGCAACCCATCACGGGCCAGTCTAATGACTGGACGACATCCCCACTCATCCGGCGTTTACTTTCTAGGTCCAGACTTAAAACAAGCCCCCTCTCTACAACACCTCGACACTCTTCCAGAACGCTTTGCCAAACATGGCTATAAGACGCTTGCCGCAGGTAAACTATTTCACACTCGAGATAATCGCTTCTTCGAGGAATATGGAGGTTCCATGGGCGGCTTTGGCCCAAGACCCAAGAATAAGATCTCCCAACCTCACGGGCATCCACTCTGGGACTGGGGGGCATATCCAGAGAAGGATGAGGACATGCCCGACTACAAGATAGCCAAGTGGGCTGTAGAAAAGCTTAAAAAGCTGCCTGCAGATTCAGAAAAGCCCTTCTTTATGGGTGTTGGCTTCTACCGTCCACACGTCCCCATGTACGCACCAAAAAAGTGGTTCGATCTATTTCCGCTAGACCAAATCAAGTTACCACCTGTGAAGGAGGACGATCGAGCAGATCTCAGTTCCTACGCAATAGCTCTTACCAACGAAAAACACGTCTCCCCGACCCATGCCTGGGTGCAATCTGCAGGACAATGGCGTCACGCGGTTCAATCCTACCTAGCTTCCATCGCCTTTGCAGATTACTGCTTGGGGTTAGTACTTGATGCCCTCGACGCCTCCCCGCACAAGGATAATACCGTTGTGTTGCTTTTCGCTGATCACGGATTCCATCTAGGCGAGAAGCAACGTTGGGCGAAACGCACCATTTGGGAAAATGGCGTGCGCGTACCCCTTCTGGTTGCCGCTCCCGGGTTTGCATCCAACCAACGATCCAGCAAACCCGCTCAACTCCTCGACATTTTCCCAACTCTTCTTGAGTTAGCAGGTCTCCCCAAAGATGACACTCAAGAGGGCAATTCTCTCGTTCCATTGATGAAAAACCCTAAGGCAGATTGGAAACATGTCGCCATCAGTTCATTTGGAAAAGGTAACTTCGCGATACGCTCCGAACACTTTCGCTACATTCGCTATTTGGAAGGATCCGAAGAACTGTACGACCACCGAAAAGATCCCCACGAATGGAACAACCTTGCTGATGACGCTAAGATGAAACCAGTCCTAGAGCAACACCGCAGACATCTACCAGCAAAACCTGCACCCGTTCTTCCCGGAGGTTCAACTGGTCATAAGGCTTACCAGTCAGCTAGTAGATTCGTCAAATAATCACCCCGAAACTTCATTTCACCTTGGAAACCGAGTTATTCATTTAGAAGTTTAAATAAAAGATTGATAGGCAAAAAGACCTTCTTGGGTGTGATTTCTGACTAATAACCTATTTTATAAAAACCCTTCTTAGGTATGTCACCATTCTTTAGAACTCTTTCTGCTATTGTTCCCATCTTTATATTCTTTTCCAATATTTCACTGGGCAATAGTTTCGAGAAGGACATTCGCCCATTCCTCACGAAATACTGCGTTAGTTGCCACGGACCGGAAAAGCAAAAAGCCAAGCTTCGGCTTGATACACTAGATGCAGACCTGCTCAATGGAAGCGAAGCCGACATGTGGCAAGAAGTGCTGGACTTGGTCAATGTCAGCGAAATGCCACCAGAAGACGCTAAACTAAAGCCCACTTCAGAGGAGCGACAAGTTGCTGTCGGACTGTTGACGGTCGAAATACGAAAAGTGCTTGAAGCTCGGCGCTCGACAGGAGGTCGTAACCTCCTACGCAGACTGACTGCTTACGAATACAACAATACCCTTCGTGACTTACTCCATCTGGATTTGCGCTTCGCAAAAGACCTTCCTCCGGAAGGCACTGCGGCGGAAGGATTCAAAAACAACAGCGGTGTCTTAGGTACTTCAGCTCTACACATTGAATACTTTGAACGTATTGCACGCGAAGCACTAAGCAGAATTTTACTTGTACCCGAAGAGAAGCCGCCAGCCTATTTTGTACGTATCGAGCCCGAACGCGCCTTCAAATCAACAAAGGCTCAGGATAATAACAAGAACAGTAAACGAGGGCGTGGCAAAGGGAATAGTAACTCTTACAACTTACAACCAACTTGGGGTGGTAAGCCGCAAAATAGAGGGATCTTCAAGTTGGATTTTGGAGAAGTTGCTCCAGACGGCACAGCTGTTTTATTATCAGGTAACCGACCAAAGGATCCAACCAACTCTCCCTTCTCAGCAGACCGAAAGATTGGCGGCGCACTAGGTGATGGGCGCTCAGGTTACCAACCAGAGTTCCGAGCAGAAATATACGAGATTCCTCATGACTCTCCCGTCCTAGTGAAAATCCATGCCGCCGCAATCCCGGGCAAGGATGGTAGTTTCCCGCGCCTCTCTTTCGAGTTGGGTTCCTTCCGAGGCAACGGAGTTTCTGATCAAAAAGAAGCCGCCAACGTAGAAATTCCTTCAACTAAACTGCAAACCTATGAATTCCTTATCCATGGAGCCAACTTTCCATTCCAATCCAACAAACCCTCTCGTCCGTCCTACTTCAGAATCTTTAATGACTTCCGAAGAGGCACCAGTGACGTAGCCTACGAAGATATGCCAAAGCTCTTAATCGACTGGGTCGAAATCGAGAGCAACTATTTCCCTGAATGGCCTACAGCCAGTCATAAATCTATTCTCATTGAGTCGCCGAATAAAGACGATGAACCAACTTATGTCCGCGAGGTACTAAGCAATTTTATGAGAAGAGCCTACCGCCGGCCCGTTTCCAAGGATGAGGTTGATCGGAAAGCAGCGCTTTTTGCGAGACTCCGCCCAAAGGAAGACTCATTCGAGCACACCTTAGTTTCAACATTAGCTGCAGTTCTTTGCTCATCCCACTTCCTTCTCATTGCAGAACCTTCAACGCAACCCGTAGCCGAAGATGAACCCATCCGAAAACGCAAGCTGAACAGTTATGAACTAGCCTCACGTCTTTCATACTTCCTCTGGAGTTCCATGCCTGATCAAATGCTATTCGAACTCGCTGAGAACGGCCAGATTAGCCAGCCAAAAGTCTTGAAGAAACAAGTACTCAGAATGATTCGTGACCCTAAGGCACTGGCTTTCTCTACCCACTTTGCTTCACAATGGCTGGACCTCGCTGGTATTCGTCGCCTTGCAGTCAATCCCGAGTATTTCACATTTGAGGAAACCACCAAAGATCTCTTCGAGCAAGAGACAATCCGCTTTCTCCATCATGTTGTTCAGGAAAACCTCCAGGGATTATTAAGCCTTTTGCTTCGCTTGGGATTTTTTTGTTTTCAAGTGGCTTCCAAGAAATAGTTGGCATTCCATTCCCTTCTAATAATTCTTTTGTTTCTTGATATCTAAAATGGAAAGCATCATCTTCAGC
>CAJWWL010000307.1 GCA_913048125.1 uncultured Opitutia bacterium
ATCTCCACCCATTTCGCGGGCCAGAACCTGGTCGAGTGAAATGCCGTTCACGAAAGTGGGGGATTCCGGGCTCGGGCTTCCCGTGAGAAAGGATTTTTCCGAGTCGTGGTTGCTCGTGTCCATGCCCGGGTGATACAAGTTGTTGAAGACCGTCATCTTGTCCAAGGTCTTCATGTCCTTGAGGTAGCCGGACGTCTTCAGGTCACCTCGTTTCTTAGGGAAGAAGTAGGGTTTGTAGAAACCGAGGCAGCTGCAGATGAAAAGAATCCGCTTGGGCGGGGTTGCCGGCTTGGGTCGGGAGGCGGCACGCAGGTCAAGTGATTGCAGGGCGAGGGGGAGGGCGGCCCCGGCCTTTAGAAAGTCTTTTCTGCTTATGGCGTTCATTGTGATTGGCTTTGCATTGAATAGACCAAGGTTTTCGTGATCAAGTCCCTCATCCGGCATTGTTCGGGTTCTTCGGGGATCATGGCGAAGAGGTCGAGTCGTTCTTTCAGGCTAGGTTTGTAGCCGTTGGCGTACTCGAAGAATTTTTTAACGAAGTTGTAGGCGATCTTCTTGTGGTCGGATAGAAGGATCTTCTTAAGGCCAAAAATATCCGAGAACCTCTCCTTGGCTACCTCTCCTGACGGATCGACGTCGCCAGTCAACTCGAAGTAGCCTGAACGACGATAAGCAAAAGTTCCCCTGTGAGGTTTTTTGACCCGGTATTTTTCTCGCCATTGTCCGGTGGCATCAAAGCTCTCTAGAGCAAACCCATACGGATCGATACTCTTGTGACAAGCGAAGCAAGCCTGGCTTTTCTTGTGTTCTTCGATCTGTTCTCGAAGGGTCGCGGCATCCTTGCCGTGCTCAGGTTCGATCACCTCGACTTCCTCAGGTGGGGGCGATAGTGTGTTTCCAGCGATGTTCTTAGAAATCCAAGCTCCGCGCAGTATGGGAGATGTATCAAAACCGTCGGCCGTTACCTTGAGTACGCTTCCCATTGTAAGCAAACCACCGCGCGGAATCTTGGGCTCAAATGATACCTTACGCAGATGCTGGCCATATATTCCGGGGATTCCGTAGTGCTGGGCGAGGCGCTGGTTAAGGAAGGAGAAATCCGAGTCGATTAAATGCCCAACGGGCAAGTTTTCCCGGATCAAATGATAGAGATAGGCCTCGGTTTCAAGAGGCAGGTAGTGATTCAATAGATCATTATATAAGGGGTAAAGCTTAAGGGAAGGAGCAATCTTGTCGAAAGACCTGAGATCCAACCACTGGTTACAGAAAGAATGAATCATGCGCTTGCTTCTTGGATCCTTAATCATGCGTTCGACTTCAACTGGAATGTCCTTGATGGGGAGCTTGTCCGCGCGGGAAATTCTCAGGCTATCTTGATCGGGCACGGAAAGCCAGAAGGTACGGGCCAATGCAGCAGCCCGTGAATAGGATCGATTGGCATGCTCGCCCGGGGCCATCAGGAAGCGGTGGGAGCACAAGACAGCCTTTAATCCAATTTTGGCCGCCTCGACGAACTCCTCGCCGCTCTCGAGGGCATCGAGGCTTGCCTGATAGTAGGGCGCCAGTTCCTTCTCGCTTAGGCTAGAAGAAAACGCTCTTTCGGCAAAACTCTTGATCACTTGCTTGAGGTGCTCGGAGGAACGCGAGGACACCGTGACATTCAACTTGGACGCGTCTTTGGACAGCGTAGTCATTACGTCAAGTTTGCCGATGGAGGCAAGCGAGCGGCCGTCTAAAGTGTGGGCATCAGTAATTAGAAACTTGATGAAGCGCTTGGTGGTTTTCTTTGGGAAGAGAATAAATTGCTCGTTGGCCAAGCGGATTTCGAGCGGTCCAGTCATAATGGGCTTACCCCAGGACTTGCCGTCCTCTGACAGGTGGATGGCGTAAGCCTCGACCTGACCGTTACCATTTCCGCCCGACCAAGTGGCATAATTGAGTCCCTCGATTTCCTTGGCCTGTGGGTTTTCGATTATGACGTAGTGCGGCGGCTTGGCAAGGGTCGGCTTGAAGCGAGTGTGCCAGAAGGTCCGGTTGGAACCATCCAGCATTTTCTCCTTCTCCATTCCTTTCTGGAAACTGCTAACGGTGACGCTCCCCCCGATTGCCTCAAGGTTGGTTTGCAACCCGGAAACCTCTCTCGCTTCGCGGGACGGGACCTTGAGTGGCAGGTCGCCGAAAACCTTTGCATACGAAGCTGGGGGCCATTGGTCGAGAATCGGGCCCCGCGCCTTCAACTGCTTGATGTAGACTCCCTGATTTCCATTTCGTTGGCGAAAGTTGTGCTTGGAGTAACAGTGCACCGAGACGTTTTCCCCGGGGCGCAGAAAGACGGTAACCTTGTGGGATTTCATTTCCCGGTTGCCGAGGGAGATCACGTCGAGGAGGCGCTGAGGTTGTGGGCGGTCGTCAGCGTAATAGTATTTGCCGGCGAATACCTCAATGCTGATATCCTCTGGGAAGCCCCACATCTTCATGGCGTCGAAGGAGAGCTCGTACCATCCTGGGACGGGCGGATCGAAGTTGTCGTAAAAGAAGGAGTAGCTGTTTCCGTTGTTTGCCCGGGTCCAGGAGAAAAGGATACCTTCCTTGTAAGGCCGGGTGTAGACATTGTAGGTCTTGTGGCTATCTTTGATCTTGTTGGTCACCCAAATCCTCTCGGGAACGAAACCCTCGGAAGGCAAAGCGAATTCAAGCATTTGATCGGCGACGTTGAAATAGGATCCGAGCATTTCCTTAGTCAGCTTAATCCTTCGGTCAGAATCGAAATCGAAAGTGCCTCGATCATCTGGAATTCCCCCGGTCAGATCGAGCTTCACGCCAAGGAGATCATTGAGCGAGTGAACGAACTCGTGGCGACTCATCCTACGGTAGGGATCGGGCTTATTTTCAACTTGGCGCTTGGCCAACCAATCCAGCATCACACGTTTCTCCTGTGCACTCGGCTGCTTTTTGTTCTTAGGTGGCATCTTTGCCGTAATAAGATTTTCGAACATCAGGGTTCCGTCAAAAGATCCATCGCCAAACAAGCTGGCCATGTTGACATTTCCTTTCTGAACGTCCTCGTCATGGCAATCGAAGCAGTACTGCTCGAAAAGCTCGACTGCCTGTACCTTGGCCAAAAGCGATGAACAAATAAGTTGGCACAATGCTAGGCTGATGAGCAGTCGAGAAACTTTCAGCAAAAGTCTCATGAGAAATATCCTGAAATCCTTGTAGATATTTCTAACCCCGCCAACTGAACCTTTTGGCCAAATTCAGGAAACCGACTTTTGGGTAACCTACGAGATGGGCCTGAAATCCAAATCGTCCCAGCAATAGGATTGCCATCGCCATGTCCAAAGATGGGAGCTGCAATACAGTGAATGCCTTCATTGGATTCGGCATGGTCAACAGCGTAGCCCAAATCAAGAATCCTTTCACACTCAAGACTCAAGCTTTTGGAGTCAGTTATGGTGCGAGTGGTTGATGGAACCAACTCCATAGTTTCAACCAACGTCTGCCGAAGAGAAATAGGCTGGTGAGCTAATAATAATTTTCCAGGCGCATTATTGTGTAATTTAAAATGCAACCCGATATCAGCTACAATCCTTAGGGGCTCTAAACCCTCAACCTGACCAACAATTACCCCCTCATTACCACTAAGAACCCCCAATTGAACAGTCTCTCGAGTCTGGTCGCGCAGTACATTCATTACAGGAGTAGAGACCTCAAGAAGATTGAACCTCTGCAAACTCGCTGGTGTTAACCTCAACCATTTGGCAGTAAGACCAAACTCCAATGTCTTCTCATCTCTCTCCAAATACCCCCTGCTGAGTAGAGACTGGGTTATCCTGAAGACTGCATTTTTGGGGGCATCTAGACTTTCACTAATTGCTGAAAGCGTGAGCTTGGAACCACTAGATGACAGTAACTCAAGAATATCTAGTGTCCTATCTAAAGCTGGTACCAAGGACGCACGAGAATCCGAAGACTCTAAGACCCTTGGAATGTTATCGAAATTAGCCATATTCTATATATAAAACAGTTTTCCAAATCTGGTATCCCACTGTATTTATGTCAAGCATAGTGAGATTATTTCTGGACGTTTTGCTTTGTTGAAGTAAAAGGACGCTGCAAATTTCAAAATCCCTAACTGAAAAAAGATAATAATATGAAGCTTGAGACCCAATGCCTCCATGCCGGTTACCAGCCGGATCCAACAACCCTATCCCGCGCAGTTCCAGTCTACAAGACCAGTTCCTACGTCTTCAACAACACAGAACACGCCGCCAACCTTTTTGGACTTCGCGAACTGGGTAACATCTACAC
>CAJWWL010000308.1 GCA_913048125.1 uncultured Opitutia bacterium
TAACCACAATGGGTAATGTTTCAAATGTTGGCCTGATGGCCAAGAAGGCCCAAGAATATGGCTCTCATGACAAGACATTTGAAATCCCCTTAAAAGGGACCGTCCAGATTGTTGACTCAACTGGTACTACCCTTCTCAGCCAACCTGTAGAAACCGGTGATATTTTCCGCGCCTGCCAGACCAAAGACATCGCAATAAGAGACTGGGTTAAACTAGCTGTCTCAAGAGCAAGGGCCACTGGTTCCACAGCAATTTTCTGGCTAGACCAGAATCGCGCGCACGACCTCAACCTAATTGCTAAGGTAAATCGGTACTTGCCGGAACACGACACCGAAGGCCTTGACATACGCATCCTATCTCCCGTTGACGCAACGAAGGAGACCTGCCAACGCTGTAAAGATGGCCTAGACACGATATCTGCCACAGGAAATGTCCTGCGAGACTACCTTACTGACCTCTTCCCTATTCTCGAACTAGGCACCTCAGCAAAGATGCTGTCCATAGTTCCCTTACTAGCCGGAGGGGGTCTATTTGAAACCGGAGCTGGTGGTTCTGCGCCCAAGCATGTTCAGCAGTTCAACTCTGAAGGTCATTTGCGCTGGGACTCACTTGGTGAATTTCTCGCCATAGCAGTTTCAATCGAGGACATCGGCATCAAGACCGGGAACCCAAAAGCACAAATATTAGCTGACGCTCTCAACGAGGCGATAGGAAAGTTCCTTGACGAAAACAAGTCTCCCTCCCGAAAAGTGAATGAACTAGATAACCGAGGAAGCCACTTTTACCTAGCCCTTTACTGGGCACAGTCTTTAGCCTCTCAACAAAACGACACTGATCTTAAAGACAAATTTGCTCCTCTTGCAGAGAAACTTGCCGAGCAAGAGCAAGCAATTGTCGGAGAACTGAACGATGCTCAGGGTTCACCGGTAGATATCGGCGGCTATTATCAGCCAGATGAAGCCAAAGCGTCCGAAGCCATGCGCCCCAGCCAAATTTTCAATAACGCGCTGGCTTCTATTGCTTAATTCTGACCATTGGGAAACTAGCCAAACACACGAGAAACCTTTGACAGAAGTGAAGGTTCCATCAGGTTAGAAACCCAACCATGATGGAACGGAGGAAGTTTTTAAGTCTAGGAATTTCGGGGTTCTCGCTGCCTCAGATACTTGCGCTTCGTAATGCTACAGAGGCATCTGGAACAGCCTCTGCAAACCGCGGTTTTGGAAGAGCAAAGTCCTGCATCGTACTATTTGCCTGGGGTGGTCTTAGCCACCACGACACCTTCGATCTCAAGCCTAACGCTCCAGCCAACATTCGTACCCGATTCCGAGAAATACCCACGGACATCCCCGGCACTCGTGTGAGCGAGCATCTTCCGAGATTCGCCAAGATGATGAAACACTGGGCACTCGTCCGCAGTGTCCATCACAACTCGCCAAGTCACCGTTCTGGGGCATACTGGAATCTCACTGGACACGAACCACCAAACCCAACAGGAAACTGGCCTGCCACTAGAGATGACTGGCCCTCTCTTGGTTCGATGATCTGGCAGGCTCTAGGTGATGGTCACGGCGCGATACCGGGAGCGGTTGCCTTACCTTACACTCTCTACGATGGAGGTACTGCCAATGGCCAAGATGGTGGATTCCTCGGTCTTGTACGTGATCCTGCGGTAATTCGTCCCAATTCGTCCACCCCACTCAAGATGTATGAAGGTCGCTCCCCTACTTCTGGCCATGTACAACTGGAACTTCCTGAACAAGTCGACCTTCAGAGGCTGGAAAGAAGGCGCAGCCTAATCGACAGTTTTGAAAACAGTTCGACTGGGAACCCGAACGAAGGCCAAGCAACGATAAGACTAAGAGAAACCGCGCTGGACATGCTCCTTGATCCGAAGGTAAGCGATGCCTTTGATATCGAGCAAGAACCCACTCACCTTCGCGAAACCTACGGGATGCACATTTGCGGACAAAGTGCCCTAATGGCGCGAAGGCTTACCGAAACAGGAATCCCAGTAGCTACCGTTTACTGCGCAGCAGGTGACCTCAATGGCTCCAAGGGTGATCACTTTGATACCCATGCCAACAACTTCAATCGACTGAAGGACAACATGCTTCCTCCGCTTGATCAGACCGCATATGCTCTGATTGAAGACTTACGACAACGTGGTCGGCTTGACGAGACTCTGGTAGTCCTACTAACAGAATTTGGAAGGACCCCAAAAATTAATGGGGCGGCTGGCCGCGACCATTACCCGAATTGCTACACAGTTGCCTTTGCCGGCGGTGGTATCCAAGGAGGCCAGTCCTATGGCAAATCAGATTCGATGGGTGCTCATCCCGCTGACAAACCCTGCAGCCCAGCTGATCTACATGCTACCATATTCCACGCCTTAGGAATTGATCCCCGCCACACCATACCAGCCAGGGACGGACGCCCGCTTCCGATGTGCGATGGAAATCCACTACCGCTGTTTGCCTAGGCAATATACTTTGATTTGACTGCAACAATTGAACAAAATCGGCAACGCTTAGAACTCAGCAAAAGCCGTCCGTGTAGATGAAGAGAAAAGTACTCATTACAGGAGGGGGAGGATTTCTTGGTAGAAGACTGGCTCAGGAGATCGACTGGGCTGAAGAAATAGTTCTAGCTGACATCACTCTACCCGATGAATCCTCAGAAGAATTTCGCCATATTTCAGCTGATGTTTCCAATCCTGCAGATATTGATAGGATAGTAACTTCTGATCTCACCGACATTTTTCATTTCGGCGCGGTAGTAAGCTCGGGTGCAGAAGCTGACTTTGACCTTGGAATGCGAGTCAATTTAGATGGCACCCGGCAACTACTGGAAGCCTGTCGAAACCTCCCCGAACCAATAAATTTTATCTTTGCAAGTTCCTGCGCTATATTTGGGAGCAATGGTGGACATTTGCCTTCCGATGCCGCCGCACGACCGGAATCCTCCTACGGTGTACAGAAGGCCTGTGGCGAATTACTGGTTAACGATTACGCACGTAAGGGCTTCATCCGTGGTGTATCTTGCCGATTACCCACCGTTGTAGTACGTCCGGGAAAGCCAAATCTCGCAGCCTCGTCGTTTGCCAGCACAATTATCCGAGAGCCGATTCATGGGAGAAGAGCCAAATGTCCGGTCAACCCAGATTCATCCCTATGGCTTGGTTCGGTCAAAAGTGTCGTCACAAATTTTCTCAAAGCTCATCAAATAGCTGAATCTGGAGAGCTACCAAAATACCGTGCATTTAATTCACCGGGCATCAGCCTTACTGTCAGGGAGATGGTGGATGCTCTCGCTCGTACAGGAGGCGACACTTCCCTCATCGATTGGGAACCCGACCCTAAAATCGACGCCATCGTATCCACTTGGCCTACTGCCCTCGACGTTTCCAGTGAACTCGCTCTGGGCTTCGAGGTCGACACGGACTTCACCAAAATCATTGAAGACTACCGTAAACGTTACGCTGAATAAATAATGCCCATCGCAGAATATGCTGACTTAGACGGCCTAGGACTGGCTGAACTGGTGAGAAAGCGTGACGTCTCCTCACTTGAATTGGTAGAGGAAGCAATCCGTCGAATAGAGAAGTTCAATCCTCAACTTAATGCTGTGGTTTACAAGATGTATGACCACGCAAGGGAAATCGCACAAAAACCGTTACCTGAAGCCAGTTTCTCAGGCGTTCCATTCCTTCTTAAGGATATGACTTCCCACTATGCAGGCACACCAACCACACATGGCTGTAAATTTCTGCAAAATGTGAAACCCTCAAATTTCGATTCAGAAATTGTAAAACGTTTTAAAAATGCAGGTCTCATAACCGTAGGAAAAACAAATACTCCAGAATTAGCCATAAGCGTTTCTACAGAGCCAACCTTTCGGGGACCATGCCGAAATCCATGGAGTCTGAAACGTACAACCGGGGGATCAAGTGGTGGTAGCGCTGCTGCAGTAGCCGCCCGGATCGTCCCAATCGGACATGGTGGAGATGGTGCCGGATCGCTGCGGATACCTGGATCATGCTGTGGCATCGTTGGCTTCAAACCCTCTCGAATGATGACTCCACATGGTCCTGACGTAAGTTCCGTCTGGGAATCTTGCTGTGGCGAATTCGTTATGAGCCGATCAGTACGTGACTCTGCCTACATGCTCGATGAAGTAGGCGGGCAGGATCACGGAGCCTACTACTCCGCCCCAAGCTGGAAGCGTCCATTTCGAGAAGTGATCGAATCTGAGCCACGACCTTTACAAATTGCTTTCACTACAATCACTCCATGGGGGGGTA
>CAJWWL010000309.1 GCA_913048125.1 uncultured Opitutia bacterium
CTTTTCAGGGAAACGTACCATTAGGGCGACACGCATACCTGAGTCGAGAAGTGCCCGTTTGTGACGAGGCATTCCAGATCCGTGGTCGGAGTAGAAGAAAACGATTGTGTCATCAGCAAGGTCGTCTTTCTCAAGTTGCTGCAGGAGATCGCCAACCTCTGAATCCATTACAGACACACAATCGTAGTAGCGCGCAAGGGTCTTTCTAACAATTGGGGTGTCCGGATAATAGGGTGGCAGCGGAACTTTGGAAGGATCATGAATGCGAGACTTTGGTAGCTTTGCCTGCACATCTTGAACGAACTTTTCATACGGCCAAACCATGGTTCGACTTTGATGAGAAGTCATTAAGTTGAAGACGCTGAAAAAAGGCTTACCGCTCTTCTTCTGCCCGTTCCTCCAATGGCCGGAAGAACTAGATTCGTCCCATGAGGCTTTAATGATATCCTCAAAATTGCCGCTATTGTAGTCAGTCTTTACGTTGTTGGTTGTGTAGTACCCTGCCCCTCGTAAGAAGCTAGGAAAACCCTTCATGTAATCAGGGATGGGAAATGCGGATCGCATGTTGTGAGTACCCTGAGTCGTAGCGTAAAGGCCGTTGATGATGCAGGAGCGTGAAGGAGAGCAAACTGGTGAGGATGCAAAAGCATGTGTATAGAGGGTGCTCTCACTAGCCAACTTATCGATGTGCGGAGTATCTGCAAAGGCATCACCGTAGCATCCGAGTGTGGGACTCATGTCCTCGGCAGTGATCCAAAGAATGTTAGGTAGCTCTTTGGCGATCAGACTCGAAAACGAAATGTAAAACAGCGCTGTGGATAGAAGAATGCGGAACATGAAGACTTATGAATTAAATGTAAGCAGGCAATGAGTTCCGAAGGAGGCAGGACTCTAGAGTCAGCTTTATTTGCACGTGGACGAATACTGTCCACGAGCTTTAAATTGATGTTTCAAATACCAGCAAAACCTAAGGACTGGTCATTTCGAAAATACCACCGTTCCAAGATAGGCAAAGTACCTCTCCATCACCCGCAGAAAGAAAGGCAGAGGGTTTGAACACGAAATCCTTTCGACTACCTTGTTCGTTGTTTCGGAAAATCATACGATCGGCGGACTTGTTCTTTTTAACATCATGACTTGCAGCCCAAACGTGTCCAGTTCCCCAATCACCGTAAAGAAAGTGACCTTTTAGTTTGGAATGCTTTTTGCCGTAGTAAACAACTCCACCCGTTATACTTACACCTTCAGGACGCCCATATACTGCAACCGGTTCCTCAAAGTCAGAACCTTTCGGGGCGGCATCTTCACGCTTCGGAAACTTTTGGTCGGCCTCGCGAAAGCTCCAGCCGTAGTTAGCACCTTTTTTGATGTGATTGACTTCTTCACGAAGGTCCTGGCCGACATCAGCGAGCCAAAAGATACCGGTTTTACGATCGTAATCGATCCCCCAAGGATTACGGAGACCCATTGCCCAGATTTCGCCCCGCATGCCTTCTTTGCCGACAAATGGATTGTCCTCCGGAATCGCATAACCAAGGCCTTGAGAGCGGTTATTTACATCGATTCGGAGTACCTTTCCATTTAAGAGAAATGGATTCTGAGCCAAGCGCCGAACGTCATCACGCTTACCTCCATCACCAACAGCAATATAAAGCATGCCATCAGGACCAAAGACTAGATTTCCAGAGTTGTGATTCCAATAAGGCTGTGGAATTTCGAGAAGTTTTCTTTCGGAAGAAAGATTTGCTCGGTCTAGATTTTGTTCAAATACCGTAAGCTCACTTAGAATCGTCCGCTTTGGATGCTGGTGAGTATAATAGATGTAGAACTTTCGGTTGTTCTTAAAGTCGGGATGAAAAACAAGGCCGAGCAACCCCTCCTCGAAGGTGTGAGCAATCATGTCGCGGCCAGAGATATCTAGAAAAACTGGAGCCTCTTCAGAAGAACTACGGTCCGCTGGAAGAATTCGGATAACTCCGCCTTGCTCCACTAGAAAGATTCGGCCCGAACCATCGGGATGAGTCACACCAGCAACGGGAAGGGTGAATTTGTAGTTGGTGTATACAGGACTAAAAGCTACCTCGTTGGCAGCTTGGATGGAAAACGCGAATAAGAACGACAAGATTGAGATTAGGTGCTTTTTCATAATTACAGAGCAGATTTGTAGATGGTTAAATGATGTCAAGGAAAGGGTTCATGGGAATAGGGTCTTAAGTTCGCTGGAACTGGGCTGGCGACCATACTCACAGAGCTCAAATGCTTCTGCCTGCTGGATTGAGGCTCCTCTCTCTTGACCATATCTATGGACCAAGCTCTCTCGACAACTATCTGAGATTGAAGGAGAATGCAGCCATTCAAAGTACGCTTTTAGCCAATCCAGACGATGGGCAGGGTCATTCGGCACAGGTTCATGGCATCCATCGACATGAGGGAGCCATTCAAAGAACTGGCTCTCGTGGGCAGCCAGTTGGCGAATCTTATTATTAAAAACGCTCTCAATATCCACAGCGATATCGGCTTTGAATGGACTGGGCTTTTGAAATCCATCCCAGAAATATGTGATCACCGGCATAGTATCCATGGCGGCAACCTCAGGTGCTACATTCGGAACCATTAACAGAAACGATGCATCTTGAACCAGTTGCGAAGTGTAGCGATGGTCGGCGTGATAATCATTCGGTCGATTCGTGATGACAAGGTCAGGCTTAAACTCACGGATGAGTCGAATGACCTTGAGGCGGTTTTCTAGAGTGGCTTCAAGATGACCATCCGGAACATCCAGCACTTGGCAATCAACACCGGCCACTGCTGCTGCAGCAAGAGCTTCACTCTTACGCCTCTCAACTAAAGACTCAGGTTCCATCTCATGGTGACCGCAGCACCCGTTTGTCAGACTCACATACTGAACCACGTCACCTCTTTGAACACAAAGATTAGCTGTGCCTCCACAGCGGAACTCACAATCGTCAGGATGAGCACCAATGATTTGAATACGCATTAAGATGTTTTTAAGGCTTGTGGTTTCTTGTAGCAAGATGTGAAGGGATGTCTCTTTCCCTTTGACAGCATAAAGCTATGACTTGAACCTCCGTGCAAACGCAATTTCAAATGACTGAAGAAGAAAAAAACGAACTGACTGCGCTAATGGCAAATCGGCTACTGAACCAGTTGACTCTGGTTCAAATCATCGAGTTTGCAAAAGAAGGGAGCATTGCTATGGCGCATAAACAAATTTCCGACATGTCCGACGAGGACAAAGCGAAGAACCTAGAGATGCTTCGCAAGGACCAATTACGAATGCAGCAAGGTGGTGCTTAAACACAGCATTTGAATACAGGTTGTTAAGGATTATGAAAATACTGATTACAGGTGCGAGCAAGGGCATCGGGTTTGCCACAGCCAAGATGTTGGCTGCAGATGGGCATGATATTGTAGGTCTGGCTCGTACTGCGCCGGAGGATTTCCCGGGGGAGTTTCATTGTGTAGACCTCATGGATGAGCCTGCCCGTTCCAAGCTACTCTCAGAAGTCACCAAGGAACACAACTTCGATGGTCTGCTGAACAATGTGGGACTGGTCAACCCAGCTCCTCTGGAAGAAATCACCTTGGAGCAGTTCGACGCATGTATTGACGTAAACCTGCGTGTCTCACTGCAGACCACACAAGCAGTTCTCCCGTACATGAAATCCCAGAAACACGGGCGCATCGTCTTCACGAGCAGTATGGTAGTAGCGGGAGTCCCCTACCGCTCTAGTTATGCCGCCGCAAAGGCAGGCATGGTAAGCTTCACTCGGAGCTGGGCACTGGAACTTGCCCTCCACGGCATCACCGTCAACTCTGTGGCACCCGGGCCAGTCGAAACTGAACTGTTCAACACCAACAACCCACCGGGCAGTGAAAGTCGCCAACGCTACATTGAAGGTGTCCCAATGAAACGGGTAGGGAAACCCGAAGAACTTGCAGCGGCCAACTGTTACTTTCTGGTTGGACATTCCGGCTTCACCACGGGACAAACACTATTCGTGGATGGTGGCTACATGACCGGTAAGTCTGCACTCTGATAAATCTTAAAATGAAGCTGAACGGACAAGTGGCAATCGTCACCGGTGGCGGTACCGGGGTCGGACAAGCAACTAGCCTAAAGCTTGCAGCCGAAGGTTGCACAGTGATCGTCAACTACAGCCGTTCCAAAAAGGAGGCAGCTGAAACTGTGAACACCATTGAGGAGGCTGGAGGATTGGCTCTATCTAACCAAGCTGATGTAGGAG
>CAJWWL010000310.1 GCA_913048125.1 uncultured Opitutia bacterium
ATGCACCAGTGCGGATAGCCGTCTGGATGCTTTCCACTGTGGCGTGTCCTTGTGGAACCAACAATTTCTCTGGTTGATGCAGTCCTACGTAGGTAGTACAACCGCTCAGGCATACAATGAGTGAGATAGCGAATAGGCAGAAAGGCCGCATGTTTTGTTCTCCAATTGATGAAAGATCCATTAATCACAAACTAAACATAAATTTACAAGTTTTTACAGGCAGGGGGTATGCCCGCTAGTTGGATCGCATTGCCATTTTGTGTGAAAGCCATTCCAAAAACGAGTCTGTACCAGCTATCTCTTCGCAAAGAGAGGTGGCTTGCTGCTTCAGTGACTTGACTCGTTGTTGTGCATTCTCAGTACCATGGACACTGAGGTAGGTTGTTTTCTTATTTGCTGTATCTGATTGAATAGGCTTGCCGAGGTCGGCTACATTTGAGCTTTGATCCAGAAGGTCGTCTACAATCTGAAAAGTGATGCCTAGGCATTCACCTAGTTGAAGAATCTTTTCTATTTGCGTTGTGTTTGCACCTCCTAGAACGGCGCCCATGTGAAGCGAGGCCGTTAGAAGGGCTGCTGTTTTGTTTTTATGAATATATTCAAGGGTCTCTGGATCGGCATTACCCCCTTCATTAATGATATCCTCCATCTGACCACCAATAAGATGCTGACTTCCTGCTGCATTGCTGAGGATTACAACAAGTTTGGCTGCAGTGTTTGGGGTCGCTTCATAGGCTGTGCCTAGGATCTGAAATGCATGTGTGAGCAGGGCATCTCCAGCTAGTACGGCGGTAGCTTCGTCAAATTGCTTATGGCAGGAAGGTTTTCCTCGGCGCAGGTCGCTGTCATCCATGCAAGGAAGGTCGTCGTGAATGAGTGTGTAACTGTGTAGGCACTCTACTGCGACTGCAGCTGGTAGTGCATCTATCGTATTTCCGAAAAGTTCACTCGTTGCCATCAATAGGACTGGACGTAAGCGTTTGCCTCCAGCCTTAAGACTATAGGTCATGGCAGAATGTAACTGACTCGGTCTGGTCTCTATTGATGGAAGGAGTTGCAGGATACCTTCCTCTACCTGTTGGACGTAGTCCTTAAGCTGGTTCTCATGGTCCATATTTTACTTGCTGTAGGATAGTTACCATGAAGACGGATTCTCTCACAGCAAGCCTTCAGCTTGTTGGTATATGAAAGAATTTCCTTGGTTTTTTTGTTTTGGCAGGTAACAGAACTCGGTTTTCTTAAGACCTAAAATATTATCGTCCAATGCCCACCTACGAGTACATCTGCGACAGTTGCTCGCACGAAATGGAGGTTTTCCAATCTATGTCTGCAGATCGGTTGACCATGTGTCCCGAATGCAACAAAGAGTCCCTGCGTCGTAAGATTGGAATTGGTGCGGGCATCATTTTCAAAGGAAGTGGTTTTTACGAAACCGATTACAAAAAGAAATCTGGTTCAAAGGAGGATAGTGGTAGCGATTCTAAGAAATCTGATAAGTCGGGCGGGACCAAAGATAGTAGCGGAAGCTCTTCCTCGTCCTCTTCTTCAGATAACAGCAAGTCCACGACCTCCTCATCAAATTCTTCAAGTAGTTCTAAGAGCGATTAATCTCAAAGCTTCTCTTCACTGCTAGACCACTCTTGGTGATATTGCTTACTTTTTTTGTAAGTTTCTTAACGCTAATTTAATACTTGGGGATAGCTTGCATGGCATACAATGCTGTGCAGGCTATGCACATAAAAACTGACATTGGAGGAGACGCAGAAAAAGAATTTCACCGATATCCTGATTGTGGGAGGTACGACTGTCGGTTCTCGAGTGGCTGGCTTAGTTCGGGACATGTTGGTTTATTCACTTCTGGGAATGTCGATGTACAGTTCAGCCTTCCTATTTGCATTTACCCTACCAAACTTGTTTAGAAGACTGCTTGGTGAGGGCGCCCTTACTTCTGCACTAATTCCTGTTCTCTCAGACGAATTGGAGAACCGAGGTCGTTCTGCGTTCTATGCACTCCTCAACAAAGTGGCTTCGCGCGTCATTCTTGTTTTACTGGTGATTACTCTGCTCGGTTGTGGGACTTTGCTAGCCCTTGATGCCTTTCTAGGGCTGGAGGAACGTTGGCATATGGCTTTCCGATTTGGTGCGCTGCTATTTCCCTATGTCTTTCTTGTGTGTTTGTCCGCGGTATGTGGTGGCGCTTTAAACAATCTGGGTCGGTTCGGAATTGTAGCAATGACGCCTATTTTGTTGAACTTCTGTATGATCGGTGCACTTGGCGTGGCTGGGTTCTGGTTGGGTCTAGACGAAGCAGGTACTGTCCTATGGTTATGTGGTGGCGTTCTTTTCGGAGGTCTTTTACAGTTTGCTTTGCCGGCCCGTGCTATTGTTCGAAATGGGTGGAGACCTTCCCTAGACCTCAAAAGTTCTCCAGAAGTGCGGCGTACATGGGAGCTTTTTCTTCCTGGTGTAGCTGGAGCCGCGGTTCTTCAATTCAATCTACTGGTTTCTCGCTTCCTTGCTTTCGCGGTAGAGGAGGGCGGCATGGCAGTACTTTTCCTCGCCAGCCGTTTGGTGGAACTTCCTCTAGGGATTTTTTCAATTGCAGTCATTACCGTTGCATTCCCGCAGATGTCCAAGCTTCATGCGCGCGGAGACAGACCGGGCTTCAATGCTGCATTCTGTCGGGGGCTTCGTTTCATCCTTATTATGACAGTCCCAGCGACTGTAGGTCTCATGATTCTCGCCGGGCCTATTCTCGACCTGCTATTTGGCTGGGGAATGGCTCGTGGTGATGGTGTGGAGAGTACGGTTCCAGTGCTTCAGATTAGTGTTCTCGGTATGCCATTCTTCTCAGCGGTGGCTCTTTACACTAGAGGCTTTCATGCGCAACAAGACATGAAAACACCCTTACGGGCATCCTATCATGCAGTCGTAGTGAATCTGGTGCTCAGCGTACTTCTTGGGCTTATCCTCCCTTTTGGTATAAGGGGACTGGCTGCTGCTGGTGTCTTCGCATCGGCTTGGCAATGCTTCTTCCTATGGAAACGTTCGGGAATCCCTCTTCCAGGAGTGGGTGCCAACTTGATAAAAGTGACAGTCGCTGCTGGGACCATGGGTGCGATATGCTGGGTGGCCTGGTATGCTGTCTCCAGTTGGCTACACCTTGATTTGGTTCAATGGTTAGAACCTAGCAAGATCAATAGCCTTGTGGCTGTCCTTGTGATTATCCCTGCAGGGGTATTTGTCTATGGCTCAGGCCTCTGGTTGCTTCAACTTGAAGATTTGCAGGCCGTCAAAGATCTTTTGTTTCGCTGGAAGCGTTCTGAGCCCAAGGACGAAGCCGGGTAGTATTAGGCATCTCTACAGGGTTGGCAGGAGTCATCTTCCTCTTTGCCGTAGTACTTCACTCCAATTTCAATCTTCTCTTTGCCTCGGGAGAGTCTCCAGTTATTGGTATCCCGAAGCGAGTAGACACATCCACAGTATTCCTGCTGGTAGAATTGCTCACGATTTGAGATTTCAATCATGCGATTGGCACCCCCTTTTTTGCGCCAGTTGTAGGTCCAGTATTCCAAGCCGTCATAGTGACCAGCAGCACGGATCCCACTACCATTGATCTGCTCCATATTCTTCCATCGTGAGATACCGAGACTACTAGAGAACACCTTGAAGCCATTCTCATGTGCGTGGAGAGCGGTTCGCTCAAATCGCATGTCGAAGCACATCGTGCAGCGTTTGCCTCGCTCGGGTTCCATCTCCATACCCTTAGCTCTCATAAACCAGTTCTTTGTGTCATAGTCTGCGTCTACGCATGGGATCTCGAGTTTCTCGCAGAAGCGTCGATTTTCATCCTTGCGCAGTTCGTATTCGCGCCGCGGATGGATGTTGGGGTTGTAAAAGAAGACAGTAATTTCAAGGCCGGAGTGTACCATTGCCTCGATGACTTCTCCGGAGCATGGTGCACAACAGGAGTGAAGGAGAACTTTCTTTTCGTTACCCGGTGGAGTCAGTTCGATACGTTCAAAACTAGGTTGGCTCATTACGAAACTGAGGTTGCCGCTGATGAACCCTTGCGCTTGGGCCGAGTGAAGCGCTCAAAAGATGGGTGTGTGCGTAGCATTAAGTAGATGCAGGCAAAAAGATAACACAAGATGCCCAAGAAGGGCACAAATACAACGGTAGCCGTCCAGAGAAGCTTGGTTCGGCTCTTAAATCCCTGTCCTGCGATACTGGAAATCGTACAAACGACCACAATCACATAAA
>CAJWWL010000311.1 GCA_913048125.1 uncultured Opitutia bacterium
AGGTACGGGGACTGCCGCCACTGAGCTGGGCCTGATGGCTGGTGCCAACCGAGTGGAAGGTACATTGTTTGGAAATGGTGAACGTACTGGTAATCAAGACATTGTTATCACTGCTCTTAATCTTCTTACCGACGGAGTTGATACAGGATTAAATCTGACTGACCTCGATCCAATTCGTGAGATCTATGAGTACTGCACACGATTACCAGTTCCTGAACGTCAACCCTACTCGGGGGATCTCGTATTTACTGCATTCTCAGGGTCTCACCAAGATGCGATCAAGAAGGGTTTCGACCGCCGAGATAAGGCCACAGAAGGTGTAGATGAAAGTTCTACACCTTGGAAAGTTCCCTATCTCTCCATTGATCCCCGAGACATCGGACGTAACTACGAGAAAATTGTACGCATCAACAGCCAAAGTGGAAAAGGTGGGGTCGCACATGTTTTATCTCGTGATTACGGACTAGATCTGCCTAAGCCTATGCACCCTGAGATCGGCAAACTGGTGTACTCTAGTGCGGACGAACGGGGCAGCGAACTCACAACAAAGGAAGTCCGTGAAGTTTTTGCCAAGGAATATATTGATCGGGAAAGCCCACTGAAACTTTTCAATTACGAAATATTGCCATTGGCTCAAGGTGGAGGACAAGTCGAGGTAAAGGCAGCAATACGAATAGGTGAAGAAGAAAAGCAGATCTGTGGTACTGGCAACGGTCCTATAAACGGATTTGTGAATGCACTTGAACGAGAGGACCTTAAGAACTTCTCGCTTGTGGACTTTCGACAGCATGCCATTGGGATTGGATCCGCGACGGACTCGGCGTCCTACATCCAGATCGAGATGGACTCAGGGCAAAAGTTCTACGGCTGCGGAATCCATTCAGATATAGGCAAGTCAGGTATATTAGCGCTGGTTAGTGCTTTCAACCGAGCTAATAGCTAAGGCTCTATTGAACCCGAAGCCTTGGCATGATCCCAAGGCAATTGAACTTCCACTGGATCATGACGCCATGGCTCGAAGGTCTCAAATAGTTTACCGGGGTTGAGGATATTTCTTGGATCAAGAGCCTTCTTAACTGCCTTCATGGTCGCAAATTGTGCGGAACTGAACTCCATTTTCGTGAAGGGAGTCTTCGCCAAACCGATCCCGTGTTCGCCGCTAATAGAACCTCCAAGTTCAACAACCTTCTCCATGACCATCTTAACAGCTTTTGCCGCAGTCTCTCTAACATCCATTGAGCGTCGGTCGTACATCACATTCACATGTAAGTTACCATCCCCAGCATGCCCGAACACGGCGATGGGCAAGCCAGTGGACTCCCTTACAGTCTCAATGAATTCAACAAGGTCAGCCTCAAGCCGTATGGGCACTACAACATCCTGATTTAGCTTGGAATTACCAAGCTCAAACATCGCACCCGAGCATTTCCTGCGAACTTCCCAGAGCTGATCAGCCTCAGCCTTATTTGTAGCTTCGAGGAATTCAACAGCACTACTAGCAAGCCATTGTTTCACGCACTCAGCATCCTCGGTGACCTGTGCAGGATGCCCATCTACCTCCACGAGTAACAACGGCGATCCCGGACTACGAGGAAAGAGAGTGCGGCCAATTCGCCCTTCAGCCCCTCGTACGCTAAGCCGATCTAGAAACTCCAGAATTGATGGCTGTACACGACCATCTTCCAGTAGGGCCTGAACGGACTCCAGCACAGCTCGCTCTGTTTGAAATGATGCCAAGAAGGTACGACGATCACGAGGTGCAGGTATCAATTTCAAGGTAGCTCTGGTAATGATACCAAGCATGCCTTCGCTTCCAACCCAAAGGTCTCGGAGATTATAACCAGATGCAAATTTCTTGAGATCACGACCAAATTGAACCGGTTCTCCAGTGGGCAGAAAACCTCCGAGGGCTACAACATAATCACGGGTCACACCATACTTCACACAACGTAACCCTCCTGCATTGCAGGCAATATTACCCCCAATAGTACACCACTTCAAAGAAGATGGATCAGGAGGATAAAAACGGTTTTGCTCAAGAGCAGCATCCTGAATCCGACCCACAACCGCACCTGCCTGAGCATGACAAAAGTTGGAAATAGGATCGATTTCGAAGGTATCCATTCCACTTAAATCCAGTACCCAGCCTCCATATTTTGGCGTAGCAGAACCCGTCAGAGTTGAGCCAGCACCACGTGTCGTCACTGGCACCTCAAAAATATTAGCCAACTCCAATACTGTCCCCACCTCTGATTCGTTTGATGGCCTGATGACAGCATCCGCTTGGAAAGCAATTTTCAGCCCATCATACCCGTGACGATCAAGGTCATCAGGTTCAACAGATACGGATTCATTGAGACGCTGCTGCAGAATCGTTGTAGCACGAGCGTGGGTTGAATCTGTCAGAGTATTCACTTTGGATTGGTATTATTTGAATAAGGCATCTGTTTTCCAGCCTTCATTCTTGGAATCGTAGAACATCCTAGGTTTAGATGACCCTTTAAGATACCATGTCCAGGCACCAATCTCCTGAGACCATATCCAGGGATAAACATCCTGACTCGTCCACAACCATCCTGTCTGCTGACCATGGAGCCAGAAGTTAGTGGAAGCTCCTCCATGTAAGTATAGAAAGCCATGATCTGAATGGTAAATCCAAGGATAATTGCTTTCATTGAACACACCCAACCAAGAAGAACTACACCACCCATCTCCCATGCGTTGCATATTAGGGAAAAAATACCCGATACGATCTATACCATCCGCCCAGGATGTACCACGAGCAACAGCAGTACTTTTCACTCTATCAATGCTAAATAGAGTAGGCAGGTAACCTCCATCCACAGGCCAATGCGCATATAATCCGGATGTATCTCTAGGTGGACCAGTCAAACGCAAGGCAGCAATCTGCTGAGGAGTTCGGATGGTGTTCCAGATTCGAAAGTCGTCGAGCAATCCCTCAAATAGCCGAGTACCTGCATAAGTACCACCTGCAACGAGTTGCTCCTTCCTGTTACTGGCCAAAGGTGTGGAAGGTCTTACTAAATTTCTTCTCTGAGAGAGAGGATTCTTCAATGGTTGGTCAACCCCGTTGATGTAAATCTTGCAAGTACCATCCTCCCCATAACTAAAAGCAACATGTTGCCATTGCCCTAGCTGGATAGAATCATCCGGAGTACTAAAGACCGCATAATTTCCGTTTGATAACTGCAACCAAAGAGCAAGGCAGCGCTCGTTATAATAAGAGGTTTCTTCATCAAGTGCCGGTGGTTCATTGCACAAAAAGAAGCTGAAAATTTCCTTATCGAAAATACGAGCAAAACCTCGATTGGCAACGTTGCCCCAAGAAGTAGGATGTATCCATGCCTCAAGGGTAAAGGGACCAGTCAAACCCAATCGATCTCCAACCGCAAGGATTACAGATTCATCCACACCATTAAGATCCAATGATAGATTTTCTGTCTTGGCAACATGAACACTAACCGTACCCGCAGAATACTGCTGATGGTCCTGAGTCAGCGCGTAAGCAAAATGGTCTGGGCCCCGATATCCAAGCTTGGGCACATAGGTAACTCTACCTCCATCATCGACTTCTACAGAACCATGATCGGGGGTCTTTGTGACTTGGATGTGAAACTCCTGACCAACGGGAAACTGGTAGTCATCCAGAGAAAGATCAATCAACAAGGGTGAGCCCCTTGCAACTGCAGCAGTCTTGTTTAGCACCATACGATCAGGAACTTCCAAAGTGAGATGGGCTTGCCCAATACGCCCATCCTTAGCCATTACTGTGTAACCTATGATATCAATATTGGAAAATTCAGATCCAGGAGTATATTTCAAATCTCTGTACCCCTCTTGGAATGCGTAACCGTATGGGGGTTGATACAAAGAGATTATTCTGAGGTCCTCTTTTGACCCAAGGTCGCCTTCATTGTGAAGCACATCGACTGCTTGCTGGAATTCTCGGGGAATCAGAAAGTGATCATCCCTTAGAGGCAAAACGGACATTTTGTCTTGGGTTGAATCAACAAGATGGAGAATAAGTTGCCAAGAGATCAATTGGCCAGAGTTGCCGGTACGCGAATCCCGCACAAATAATGTCCATTCTCCTGCTGCAGACTCGCCCCAGTTATGAACTGTCAGATAAGTCCAACTTGCAGTTCCATTCAAAAGATGCTCTGGTCCATCGCCTCTGAAAAACGGAGCGGCGAGTTTACTTTCGGTGCCTGAAGGTGAACGAA
>CAJWWL010000312.1 GCA_913048125.1 uncultured Opitutia bacterium
TGATCTTGAAATAGAGGACTTCATGGCTCTGCAGCATAAACTCACCAAACTTCCTAAGAACTCCTGCCCGATACGCTACCGAAACCGTTGTTCCGTCACTGGTAGACCTCGTGCCTACATCGGCAAATTTGGTCTTTCCCGCATCACTTTCCGCGAGCTTGCACTTGGTGGCAAGATTCCTGGTGTTACCAAGTCCTCCTGGTAAGTCGCAGTTCCCTCTAATCTTAAAAGCGAATACAATGGCTATTCACGACACAATAGGCGATTTCCTCACTTCCATCCGCAATGGTAGCATGGCAACCAAGCCGGTCATTCAGGCGCGGTACTCCAAACTTCGGGAAAGCATCGCGGCAATTCTCAAGGCCGAGGGTTACTTGTTAGACTTTACAGTCAAGGAGTCTGGCAACGGAATTAAAACTCTCGTAATAAAACTTAAATTCAAAGGTGATCAACCCGTGATTGCCGGCATCAGTCGCGAGAGCAAGCCAGGTTGTCGCGCCTACTATCAATACGCTGAAATCCCGCCGGTTCTTGGAGGTCTAGGAATTAGTATTTTGACCACCTCACGTGGAGTACTCACAGGAGCTGACGCACGCAAACACAAGGTTGGCGGAGAGTTACTCTGCACCGTCTGGTAAGGAAGTCTCATGAGCAGAATCGGAAAATTACCCGTCGCTATCCCGGATAAAGTAGAAGTCTCCATTCAGGGGACAACGGTTAGCATCAAAGGCCCCAAGGGTTCCTTGACCAAAGAGTTTGCCCCTGTGGTTGACATCGCTTCTGGCGAAAATGAAATCACAGTTACACCCAGCGAAGAAACCCGTTTTTCTCGTGCCATGCAAGGTACTGTCCGATCAATCATCAATGGCATGGTTACTGGTGTCACTGACGGTTTCTCTAAATCTCTTGAAATTAATGGTGTCGGGTTTCGGGCAACCGTTCAAGGAAACATCATTGACCTTGCTTTAGGTAAATCGCACGAGATTAAGCACCCGATCCCTGAAGGTGTTACTGTTACCGTTGATGACAACACCAAGGTTAAGGTTGAGGGTGCAGATAAGCAGGCCGTTGGTCAACTTGCTGCTCAGATTAAAGCTTACTACCCAGTAGAACCTTATAAAGCTAAGGGCGTACGCATCGTCGGTGATTACGTCCGACGTAAGGAAGGCAAGAAAACTGCCTAAACACTAGGAATCCTTTTACAAATGAAACTCCAGAAAAAGAACATGCTTCGCCAGAAACGGCGCTGGCGCATCCGCAAGAAGGTCAACGGTACGGCCGATCGCCCCCGTTTAACCGTTTGCTTCACCAACAAACACATTCATGCCCAGTGTGTTGACGATGTTGAGCACAAGACTCTTGTCTCCGCCTCCACTCTTTCCAAGGGTGAAAAGGCAGCTAGTTCTAAATCTAACATCGCCGGTGCCAAAGACCTTGGCCGAGAAATCGCAGAAAAAGCTTTGGGCGGAAAGATCGAAACTGTTGTGTTCGACCGCAATGGTCGCAAGTACCATGGCTGCGTTCAGGCCTTTGCTGATGCAGCTCGTGAAGCTGGACTCAAATTTTAATTACCAATGAGCAACGCAAGAAACAGACAGAACTTTGACGCTGCTCCCGAAGAGCCAGAACTCTTCGAGAAAGTTGTCTTCATCAACCGTTGTGCCAAGGTCGTCAAAGGCGGCCGTCGTTTTAGCTTCTCTGCGCTCGTCGTCACTGGCGATCAGAACGGCAAGATAGGCGTTGGCTATGGCAAAGCCAAGGAAGTTCCTGAAGCAATACGAAAGGGTACTGAGAAAGCGCGCAAGCACATGTTTACCGTGGATGTACTTGAAGACACTATTCCCCACCATGTCCTCGGAGAGTCTGATGGAGGCAAGGTATTATTGCGACCAGCCAGCCCTGGTACGGGAGTTATTGCTGGTGGTGGTGTGCGAGCCGTCTTAGAAGCTGCGGGTGTCAAAAATGTTCTTTCTAAGTCACTAGGTTCGAACAATCATCTTGCCGTGGTCAACGCTACAGTTGCTGGACTCAAACAACTTCGTTCTCCAGACCAGATTCGTAGTCTACGAGAATACAACCCTGAGACTGTGGAAGCCTAACACTCACAACATATTTTCTTTAAAGCCGACAATTCATGAAAACCGACCATATCACCGGAGGTACTAGCGCTACTCATGCGACCAAACGCCTTGGCCGCGGTCGCGGCAATGGGCGTGGTAAAACATGCTGTCGCGGTCACAAAGGTAGCGGGCAACGCTCTGGCTACAGTACAAAGCCCGGCTTTGAAGGTGGCCAAATGCCTCTATACCGCCGCCTTCCTCAACGCGGTTTCAACAATTCAAACTTTCGCACCGAGTACTCAGTTGTCAACTTAGGGGACCTATCAAAGATCAAAGGTTCTGTAGTCGACAAAGACTCACTTGTTAAAGCCGGACTCGTTCGGGCAAATGCCGGACTCATCAAAATCCTAGGACAAGGTGATGTCGGTTCGGCTCTAACCATTAAGGTAGACAAAATCTCACAGTCTGCCGCCTCCAAGATCGAAGCCGCAGGAGGCACTCTTGAGCTCAACGCACCTGTTACCGAGTCAAGCAGTTCCGATCAAGCTTCTGCCGCAGCAGAGTCGCCAAAGGCTGAGCCCGTTTCCGAAGACGCTCCGGTAAACTCAAAGGAGGAATCTACTCACGAGAACGATTCCTCTCCAGAGGAGGATACTATCGAAGAGGTTGCTGATTCTGACGATGATAACGCCGATGATGGTGACGCTGAGATTCAGGCTTCTGCCGAGGGCAAAGAAGAAGATGATTCTACTGATGTCGACTCTGAGGAGAATTCTAGCGAAGAGGAAGGTAATTCCTAAGGTTGAGCTTTAAGCAATTGCCCACCTTTAATTTCTCTTCGGCCCTAAACCCATGCTAAGCGCCTTTACCAACTGCCTGAAGATTCCTGAATTGCGGAACCGCATTTTCTTCACGGTTGCCTTGATTTTCATCGCCCGTGTTGGTGCCAACATCCCCCTCCCTGGAATAGATTCTCAGCCATTGCAGGACTTCATGGACAAGCAAGCAGAAAGCTCTGGAGGCTCTCTGCTTGGATTCTACAATATGTTTACAGGCGGTGCCTTGCTCAAGGGTGCGGTATTCGCTCTAGGCATTATGCCTTACATCAGTGCGTCCATCATTATGCAACTAGCTGGTGCGGTTGTGCCGTGGATTGCTCGTCTTCAACAGGAAGGTGATGTCGGTCGCCAAAAAATTAGTCAATACACCCGTTACCTGACTATCATAATTTGCCTTGTCCAATCCATCCTGCTCCTAATGGCATTGTCGACCAACCCCGGAAGTCTTATCGGTCAGGGCGAAGACTTCATCACCAACTACGGGAAGATCATAACTTCGGACAATCATGTCTGGTTCCTTATACGCTCAACCATCTTCCTAACTACTGGCACTGTCATCCTTATGTGGTTGGGTGAGCAGATTACGCAAAACGGCATAGGTAACGGTATTTCTTTGCTTATTACAATAGGTATCATTGCTGATCTTCCTCGTGCTTGCATGGTCTTCTACTCTCACTTTTTTGGCCAAAATGTGTTTTCTGACCTTTCAGTCTGGCCTAAAGTCATCGGCATGATTGGTCTTTTGCTTGTTGTTACGATGGGCATTGTCGCCATGACACAAGCTCTCAGGAAAATCCCGATTCAATACGCCAAGCGAGTCGTTGGTCGCAAAGTCTACAGCGGGCAAAGCTCGTTTCTACCGCTTAAGATAAATTACTCTGGAGTTATGCCTGTGATTTTCGCTAGCGCGATACTCATGTTTCCGCAGCAAATCTTCCAAATGCTCTACAGTTGGACGCAGATCGACTTCTTGCAGACTATGGCTAACTTTTTGGGTAGGGGAGGCTGGGTCTACTATTTGACCTACGGCAGTCTCATCCTGATTTTCAGTTATTTCTGGGTCTCTATAATGTTTAAGCCAGTTCAGATCGCAGATGATCTAAAAAAGAACGGTGGTTACATTCCAGGAATCCGTCCAGGAAATCCCACTGCAGAGTACCTTGATTTCGTTATGACTCGGCTTACCTTTGCTGGGGCGCTCTTTTTGACTATCGTAGCCGTTTTCCCTGACCTTATTCTAAGCCTTGCTAAAATCCCCTACATCGTAGCGACCTTTTTTGGAGGTACTGGTATGCTAATCACCGTTGGTGTTATGCTAGACACTATGCGACAGGTTGAGACCCA
>CAJWWL010000313.1 GCA_913048125.1 uncultured Opitutia bacterium
AGACCTCAAAATTAAGGCGTAATCTGAAGGTGACTATTTTAAGGGCAGATTTTTCACAAACTGGTTCTTCTCGTACTGGCGTTTGGCGGTAATTTTCCCCTCTTGATTCCAGTAGGTCCAGACACCTGTTCGCTGATTCTCTGTGTAAAACATCTCGTACTTCTTCTGGCCATTGGGGAACCACTCGACCGTGGGGCCGTGCTTCTTGCCGCTTTTGTAACTGCGTTCGTACCATGGCTTGCCGGTAGGATACTTTTTGGTGGCGCTTCCTGTAAAAGGACTGTCCTCCTTGCCTAGTTCATAATACAGGCCGTTCTTAAAACGAAGATTAGTGGCAGATATTGAAGAACCTCCAACTGATGCAACAGTACTTGAACCAGAAGGTTCTTTAGCCTTGGCTAATCCTATGACGCCTGTTGCACCGTCCATGTCGATGGTAAGTTTTTCTGATTCTGGATCATAGGATTGAATCTTGAAATTCCCCGTGCGTTGTCCGACCTGCAGCCACTTACTGCCTTGCATGTCCTTGTTGTAGAGATTGAAGCGCCACACGCCACCAAGGCGATATTTCCCACGCAGCTCTAGATACTCGTCGGGGTTGAAGCTTGAAGAGCTTTCAGCTTGCGCAAAAGCATAGGCTAAGTTGAGAAGCACAGACGCGGCAACGAATTGGAGGAAAGTTAAAATCAGTGATCGGGTTTTCATTTAAAAAATGATGTTGTTCACTCAATATTCATTAGCAGGTAAAGTTCAAGACAGGGATTTCAAGCTATGTAGCATTCCTAGTGAATTCGATGCTGGACTCGCCAGACTAATTTAGCCAAATGATTCGCCGCTCATGCTAAAGAAAACGTTGCTCATTACGTCAGCGAGTTGGTTGCTCCTGTCGCAAGCATTCGGAATCATCCGACTGCCCTCCATCTTCTCTGATAACATGGTGATCCAGGAGGGAGCACCTGTAAATATTTGGGGGTGGGCTAGTCCGGGAGAATCCATCAAGATCGAGTTCTCTGGACAAGTCATAGATTTACGTACTGACAACGAAGGGCGATGGAAAGCTGTATTGGAACCGGTCACAAGCAATAAGCCTCTTCGGATGGTGCTCACAGGACGTAACCGTATCAGCATTCGGAACATTCTTGTGGGTGAGGTCTGGCTGTGCTCTGGGCAGTCAAACATGGAGTGGTCACTCGCTCGTTCCTTGAATGCAAAGAAGGCAATTGCTAACGCAGACCACCCAAGTATTCGATTGTTTCACGTTGGCCGAAACGCGGTTTCAAAACCTCAGGACAATTGCCAGGGGAGATGGGTTAGTTGCACACCTCAATCCGCCAAAGGTTTTTCAGCAGTCGCTTATCATTTTGGCCTAGCTATCCATGAGGCTATCGGAAAACCCGTTGGTCTTATTCAAAGCACTTGGGGTGGAACACCAGTCGAAGGGTGGACATCGCGAGATGCATTGTCTGCACTTGATACCACAAAAGCCATGCTTGAGCGGTGGGATGCACAGGCAGTCAATTACGCAAAGGACCGAAGAGAATATTCGCTGAAGCTCAACGTTTGGGAGGCAGCACGCCAAAAGGCACTTAGGGAGGGAGAGTCTGCTCCAAGAAAGCCCCGCGCCCCCTATGATCCTTCTTCCCGCCCCAATAACCCTGGCAGTCTATTCAATGGTATGATTAGTCCATTGATACCTTTCTCAATTCGAGGAGCAACTTGGTACCAAGGCGAATCCAATGTTTCTCGTGCCTACCAGTATAGGAGCCTTTTCCCTGCTATGATTTACGACTGGCGTGAGCGCTGGGGTCTTGGCGAATTTCCATTCTACTTTGTTCAGATTGCCCCTTACCGGTATAGCAGGAATCCATCTGAAATGGGTGCTGAACTAAGAGAAGCCCAGTTATTGACCATGCAAGGCGTTAATAAAACAGGGATGGCTGTGACGCTAGACATCGGAAACCCTCGAGATATTCACCCCCGCAATAAACAGGAGGTAGGGCGCAGACTGGCTCTCTGGGCTCTGCGCGACACCTATGGTAGGTCCAACATCCAGCCTTCTGGACCGATTTACAGTAGTTTTACGGTTGAGGGCGGAGCAGTAATCATTGACTTCAAGCACGCGGAAACTGGTCTAAAATCCATTAATGGTCAGCCTCTGAGCCACTTTGAGATTGCTGGAGACGATAGAGTTTTTCATCCCGCAGAAAAAGTAGACATACTGGACAAAAAGAAGATTCGCATATCCACACGAAGAGTAAAGAAACCGATTGCTGCTCGCTATGCTTGGAGTGATGATGCCGTGCCGAATCTCGGAAACAATGAAGGATTGCCTGCATCTTCCTTCCGAACAGACAATTGGCCGGGCAAGTCAGACCGTAATCGTTAACTGTCCTTTAACCTTCCTCAAAACACTTTCCTTAATTCCCTAAAACCAAAGTTCTGATAAATGAGCGAAAACGACATCGTGCAACAAGCCGCGCAGATCAAAGTGCGGTTACAAACCGAGCTCCGAAAAGTGATAGTCGGACAGCAGGAAATCTTAGATGAGCTCCTCATAACGCTTCTAGCTCGTGGCCATACACTACTTACTGGCGTACCCGGACTAGGTAAGACGTTACTCATCAACTCCCTTGCCAAGTGCTTAAGCCTCTCATTCAAGCGCATTCAATTCACTCCCGACTTAATGCCCTCGGACATTTGTGGTACCGAGGTCTTTGAAGAAGACGCTTCCACTGGTCGCCGTACCTTTCGCTTCGTAAAAGGCCCGATCTTTGCCAACGTGGTCCTAGCGGACGAAATCAATCGTACTCCACCAAAAACTCAGGCTGCATTGCTTGAGGCTATGGAGGAACGCCAGGTGACCGCTGCGGGAAACACACACTCACTCGAGCAACCATTCTTCGTTCTTGCCACTCAAAACCCCATAGAACTAGAGGGAACCTATCCTCTTCCTGAAGCCCAACTTGATCGCTTCCTTCTGAACTCTGTGATTGATTTCTTACCAATTAAGGAAGAGATGGAGATGGTAGCGGCCACTACCTCGCCGCCCAAGGATAGCTTGGAGCCGGTACTGGCTGACGAGGAGATCATCTCACTGCAGGATGCTGTTCGCCAGATTCCGGTCTCCGATCACGTGGTCTCCTATGCTGTTCGCCTAGTTGCAGCCTCTCGTCCTAGGGAAGACAACCCAAAGGAGTGGGTTCGGAAACAAGTTAAGTGGGGCGCAGGCTCCCGCGCATCTCAAGCGCTGATTCTCGCTGGCAAGGCAAGAGCGATCCTAGACGGTCGCCTTACTGTAGCTATCGAAGATGTGAATGCAATGGCACGCCCTGCACTACGACACCGCATCCTTCCCTCATTCCAAGCTGAATCAGAGAATATCTCCAGCGACACCATCATCGGCAGACTTCTCGAAGAGGTTCCCGAGAATGGCTGATACCTCAACAGCAAACCTTCTCGATCCTTTTGCGCTCTCGCGGATCGAAGACTTCAACCTTCTTGGGAGAATGGTTGCTGAAGGCGTTCATGCAGGGTTGCATAAAAGCATCCACCATGGGCGCGGCACAGAGTTTTTCCAGTACAGGAGCTATTCGCCGGGGGAAGACTTGAAGTTTGTCGACTGGAAGGTTTTCGCACGCTCCAACCATCTGTACACCAAAACCTTCGAGGAGGAGACGAATACAGTTTGCTATCTAGTCATTGATACATCGGCCTCCATGGGTTATGCGGGTAAGCGTAGTCCCTGTAATAAACTGCGCTATGCAGTTATGGCAGCTGCCGCATTGGCCTATTTGGCTAGTAGACAAGGCGATGCTGTGGGACTTTTTGCTTATGGAGAGGACGTGATAGATTGGATCGAGCCTAGAACTGGCCAGGATCATCTTCAGGTCGTCTATCAGTCACTTGCTAAACTTGAGCCGAGCGGAAAAAGCAATCATGCTAAAGCGTGGCCCAAGCTTTTGGGTCGTCTTCCTGGAAGGGGACTGGTCCTTTACTTCTCCGATATGCTGGAAGCTGAAGAGGAACTCCCTGAGTACCTCAAGTTTGGGCAATCCGTTCGATATGATTGTCTGAGTTTCCAGATTCTCGATCCAGACGAATTAGACTTACCCTACAAGGAAGCACTTGAGTTTGCAGCAATGGAGGAGCGAAAGTTCGTTCCAACCTATCCAGATGCCATACGAGATGAGTACCAACAGGCAATGAATGGTTTCCGCTCTTCTCTTCACTCGTTGCTGACTGG